>JANPMZ010000197.1:0-11977 GCA_031427195.1 Nitrospirota bacterium | reverse complement strand
TCACCAATACGAATATAGGCAATACCTACTCATATCAAAATGGTCACAGGGGATACTCCTATTTATCAACCCAAATGGCGCTTTTTCAGAACAATTCAGCCGTTGATAATGCCGAACCCAATAACCTGGGTGGTACAATACAAGATGATTTTGAAACCATTTATGCACCAACGCTCACCTATCTGGTCAATCCTTCTAAAGTGGCAGGCCATGAAAGAGGCGCAACCATTCTCAACAGATATGTGTATGGTGCGCAAACAACAACGCCTTTATGGCCCTGGCCCCATGAAGATCTTATACGGTTACATATGTGTAATGTTACTGATCTGAATACTGTTGATAGAAACAGAACTGGCATGACTCCTGGTTGGTGCCAAGGGACTAAAACGTTGACGAACTATATTTGGGAATATCTCGGCAATACCGCGCCTGCGAATTACGGGAATTGATCATCTTTTCCGCGTAACTGAAAATTAATAGAGAGTGGTAAACTTTTTGGGAATATATACATGTCATCGGAAATATGGCGCAGCCTCAGCTGCAAACACGCTTCTGCATTACAAATAGACATCCCTGAATCGGGGCGTGGTTTGATTCTTTCTCATTAAATTTACTACTTATTTATTTCAAGGTAACGCTATGTTTATACCAAAACGTTTTTATTCGTCGATAGTTGTGTTGATTACGGCACTCACCCTGACGGCTTGTACAAGTACCAGCCCTCTCGGAAATTCGACTACGCCACCGCCCACGGGCGGTGACACGGGAGGAGGTTCTACACAAGATACAACGGCATTCTCGAACATTCTCATACCTACTGTATATACCTGTACAGATACTAATATTCTATGCGTGGACGACACTGCCGGTGCCAGCCAGGAATATACAACCATTCAGTCGGCAGTCAACAATGCAACGGCAGGCGAAACTGTGATTGTGCATGCCGGTACCTACGCTGGTTTTATCGTGAGTACCAGCGGCACTTCAAGCACTAACCGCGTAATCGTAACTGCTAATGGAAATAACGCATTGATCAACAGCGGCGGTGTCAGTGAAGGCAGGGTGCTTGTCAGCAACAGTGACTATGTCACCATTGAAGGTTTTACTATTGATGGTGGAGACGCAGGCGCTCCTATTTTGTGCCTGGCTGCACGTAATGCATCGGCAGGCGACCCCATGCGTGGTGTTACGTTCCAGTTCAATACTGTGCGTAATTGTTATTCCACAAACATCTATATGTCACAGTCTGCTGACTCACTCATACTCGGTAATGTCAGTTATAACTCAACAACTAGTCATGGTATTTATCTTTCCAATGCCGGTTCAGACAACGTAGTGATAAAAGCCAATCGCTGTTACGGCAATGCCAAAAACGGTTTGCATTTCAATGGCGATATCAGTAATGGCGGCGATGGCCTGCACAGCAATATTACCGTGGACAGCAATGTATTTTATAACAATACGTCAAATGGGATTGATGCCGATGGTGTGCATGATTCGTTATTTAGTAACAACCTGATTTATGGCAATGGCGGGCGTGGTATTCGCGCATTCAAAATTGACTCGGCGGATGGCAATACCGAGTCAACCGTACCAGCTATCTGGAACCTTACCTTCATCAATAACACGATTGTAAATAATACGGGATGGGGCATTAGAATCACCCATGATGACGGCGGCCATGTATTCTTCAATAACATCATTATGGGCAACGGCAATGCCTGTATTGCCACCGATCATATTGATCTGGTTGTAACCAGGAATATTTACAGCGCCGGTTGTATTTTCACAACCAACAATGAAGCCTCCATTATGAGTTATGCAACCTGGGTCAGCGCCTATTCTGATTCATCCATACAATCCAGCAGCGCCACGGTGCTGGCCAATCCGGCTACAAGTGATTTCACCTTGGCAAATGCATCCCCAGCCATTGACGCCGGGCTGGCCGGTTTTGCTACCTATAATGCGCCTGCGGAAGATATTGAGGGCATTGCCCGGCCTAATGGCGCGGGTGTGGATATAGGCGCCTTTGAAGACTGATAAAGGCAGCACAGGAGCTCCTTATGTTGTCCGGGCATCCTGTATAATCCGGCCGGTCTATTTTTGAACGGCCTTTTTATGTCAGATATATCGTGTGACTATCAACTCAAAGTTGTGCTTGTCAGTGAATACCCGCCACCCGGAGCGGGCATGCCAGTACAAGCTCAGCAGTTATTGCTTAGACTTCAGCAGCAGCACCTTATCCCCCCACGTTGCATTTTACAATTCCGGCCTGTCCGGGATAGGCCTCTTTCAAATAAAAAGAAGGTGGGTTGTTACCGCTGCGAATCGTCCCGCTTTTACTTTTTCGCTCCCGCTTCCCGCTCTCTTAATTGCCCGCAGGCCGCCGCAATATCCCGCCCGCGCGATTCACGGACCAGCGCTGTGTAGTCCTGCTCCTGCAGGATCTGCTGGAAGCGCTTGACCGTGGCGTCGGAGGGTCTCTTGAACTCGCTTCCCGGCGAGGGGTTATACGGAATGAGGTTGATCTTGGCTTTTATGCCACGCAGCAATTTGGTCAACCGCAGCGCGTCCTCTATTGAATCGTTCACCCCGTGCAGCAGAACATACTCAAAGGTGATGCGCCGCCGGGGCTCCAGGGGGTAGTGTCTGCAGGCGGCCAGGAGCGCTTTGATCGGATAGCGTTTGTTCACCGGCATGATCCGGTCCCGCACCTCGTCGGTCGTCGCGTTCAGTGATACGGCAAGGTTCACCTTCACTCCCGCTCTGCCGAGCTTCTCGATCTCCGGGACCAGGCCGGCCGTCGAGAGCGTCACGCGCCGGGTGGAAAAGCCAAGGCCCGGCTCGTTGGTTATAATGGCCAGCGCCCTTACCACCTCATCGAAGTTTGCCAGTGGCTCGCCCATGCCCATCAGAACGATGTTCGTTATGCTGCGCGTCTCGGGCGAATACTTTTTACCTTTTGCCAGAAACTTTTCCACGATCACGACCTGGTCGGCAATTTCATAGGCCTTGAGGTTCCGCTGGAACCCGCCTCCGCCGGTGATGCAGAACCTACAGGCCTGGGCGCAGCCTACCTGCGAAGAGATGCAGAGCGTCTGCCGGTCTTCTTCAGGGATAAGCACACTCTCAACCGTATGCCCGTCTTCAAGTCGGAACAGGAACTTCCGGGTTCCGTCTGAAGACAGTTCCTGACGCAGCAGGTCGAGCGATGGAATGGAAAATCGGGAGCCAAGCAGCATCCGCTCGGACTTGGCGATATCGGTCATCTCTTCAAAGGACTGGGCGCCCCTGCTGTAGATCCAGGCAAACAGTTGTCCTGCCCGGAAAGGTTTGCATCCAAGCTCAGCGAGGAGGGCTTTGAGTTCCTCCAAGGTCAGGGATTTAATGTTTATTATGGGAGTTGTCAAGATAGTCTCATTCATGAGGTGTGAATTTGAAAAAATGGTTGGGCTTAAATAACTGAAGATAACAGCTGATAAAACCGCACGTTCATCATACTCGCACGATTTATCAGCAACTAAAGGTCTCTATCACGCAGAAGAGTAACACCTTTATACTGTAAAATCAAGAAGGGCTATCAATTATGCCAAATTTTGGCCGGTCTCTGGCACGACTTGTAGTGTTTTCGGACAGGCCGTGCTTCTGTGGCAAAGATAACAAATTGATAAATAAGAACTTAAATTAAACATGCGACGGTATAGATATTGCAAAATAGCAACATTGTAATAAATAATCTCTCAGGTGTTTTGCATGGCGGCGATAACAGAAACAAAAAAGATACTGATCGTGGATGATGAGCCCACGGTCTTGTTTACGCTGGCAAATTCTCTGCGCTCACCGGGTGTCGAAGTGGTGACGGCCAGCAAGCTCGAGTCTGCGGAAGCAGCCCTGGAAAAATATTTTTTTGACCTGGTCATCGCCGATATCAGGATGTCGGGGATACTCGGTATAGAGGGGCTCGAGCTCCTGAGCTACGTCAAAAAAAACTCGCCGAAAACAAAGGTGATAATCATGTCTGGCTCCGGATCGGATGACCTGCGTAAGCATGCTTTGGAACGCGGCGCCGACCACTACTATGACAAGCCGGTTGCTATTGCGGAACTGCTGCACCGCGTTAAAGAAATGGGTATTTATTCGGTACAATGACGGGAGCTGTCAGGCGCAGCACGGCACACTCATAATCGGGAGGGAAAACAATGTTGAAAAAGGTGCTGGTGGTGGATGATTCAGCCCTGATACACCAGATGTATAAGATGGTGCTGATGCGGTACAAGTGTCAAATCGTTGATGCACTGAACGGTCAGGACGGGCTGGACAAACTGGGTAAAAATCCCGATGCCGACCTTATCCTGCTCGACATCAACATGCCGGTGATGAACGGGCTCGATTTCATCAAAAAGGTGAAAGAGCTTGGATCGTTCGACCATATTCCGATCGTCCTGGTGAGCACGGAGGGGAAGGAAGAAGACACGATGCGCGGTCTCGCCCTCGGCGCCAAGGGCTATGTGAAAAAACCTTTTCAGCCGAGCGATCTGCATCAGTTGATCGAAAAGCTCTATCCTGCTGAAGCAAAATAGCGGTTTTTGGAGGGGCCATGCTGAACAGGGCTTTGATTCGATTGCTCGTGGCGATAGCGGTAGCCATCGCGGCGCTATCCGGTACAACGACCCAGGCGCAGGCAGAGGTCCGGCTTGGCATCCTGCCGCGCTTAAGCGCTGTCGAACTCTATGACATGTTCAGCCCCCTTGCCCTGTACCTAAGCAAAGAAACAGGAGAAAAAGTGAGCCTGGTGATACCCCGGAATTTCGATGCGTTTAAGGCTGCTGTCCGGGCGGGTCAGATCGATGTCGGTTTCGCAAATCCCCTGATCTATGTCCAGCTGAAAAAAGAAGTGCTTCTCGACCCCCTGGCCCTGGCATCAGAGGTCAAAGCGGGCCCACGGTTCCGGGGGATCATTATCGCCCGAAAGGACAGCACTATCCGCAGCATCCACGACCTGAAAGGCAAGAGGCTCATGTTTGTGGATAAGAACTCCGCCGCAGGTTATGTCTTCCAGATGATGGCCTTGAGCAGCGCCGGCCTGGACGTGAAAAAGGATTTTATCATGCTGCCCTTTGCAAAAACACACGATGTTGTCGTGAAGGCGGTGTTCAACGGCGCCGCAGAAGCCGGCGGTCTTCGTGAAGATGACCTGGAAAAGCTGAAAGGGTCCCTGGATCTTTCGAAGATAAGGATCGTGGCATACACGGACTACTATCCGAACTGGCCGTTGTTTGCCGCACCCACGCTGCGCAAAGAGTTCTCAGAGAAGCTCCGGACGGCGCTGCTCAAGCTCAAGCCCGGCAGCACCCGTGCCCGTCAGATACTGGGACCTGCGCAGCTCACGGGATTCGTTCCCGTGTCGGACCACGACTACGATGGGCTTCGCCAGGCAGCGATCGCCGCGGGCGCGCTCTAGCCGGGAGGAGGAACTCTTCAGGGCATTACCCTCCGAATTCCGAAGAACAGGCAGCACGTCATCAAGGAAAGGATGCAGAGCAGGCATGACGAGTAATAACAGGGATATGTTGAATGCGCCGGAAGCGCTCATTTCGCTGCTCGCGACCTACTATGACTGTAGCAGCGAAGAGCGGGACCGGATCGCAGCGCTTATCAGCGGCAAACCGGACGAGCTCGTCTACTCCGTTCTGGAGCAGGCCCTGCGGAATGACGCCAATGCCAACCTCAGAAATGCAGCCATGGAGCTGTACGTTTCCTTCGGCAGCCGCTCGCTGCCTCGGCTTGCCATGCTGCTGCAGGATGGCAATGAGGAGGTCCGGACCTTTGCTGCGGTCATGCTCGGCACCATGGGGAACCGCGAGGCCGTACCGGCGCTGATCAACGCACTGGTGGATGCGGACCTCAATGTGAAGCACGCTGCGGCTGAGTCTTTGGGCAGGATCAGGGACGAGCGGGCAGTGCTCCCCCTCATTGAGGCGCTGACCGGCGATATGTGGCTTCAGTTCCCGGCGGCGATGGCTCTGGGTGAATTGGCTGACAGCCGCGCGGTCGGGCCGCTTATTGCGCTGCTGGATATGCCGGGCGCCAATATGCCGGCGATCCAGGCCTTGGGGAAAATCGGCGATCCCGCAGCCCTGGGGCCGCTCGGCAAGCTGCTTGAGGATGAGGAGCCGTCCTTGCGCGAGTGGACGCTGGAAGCCGTTGCCGCCATTTTTGCGCGATGGCCGGATAGCGGGGACAACCTGCTGGTCAGCCCGAGAGTATCAGGCCTCCTGCTCGAAACCCTCAGCTCAAACAACCACGAGGCGAAACGAAACGCCGCGATCACGCTTGGCTGCTGCAGGATACAGGAAGCATTACCTTCTCTTGCCGGATTGTGCGCAGACCGGGATATCGGCGATGTCGCCCGCAAGGCGATCGCCAGGATCGGCCGGCGTTAGCTTGATCGTACAGCCCGGAAGCGGCGTGCAAAAAGTGGCCGACCTTGTTTAACAGGCGGTGTTGACAACTCATCGAAACCCTTCCGGATCGCATTATCATAAAGCGGTGCAGGACAGGTTGGTCTGGCACATGCTACCATTCGTAACCTCCTTCCGAAGACAAAAATCCCTTGACACTTTCGAGCGTAAGATGTTATTTTGTCTCTCCATATATTAAAGGAGACTCGTGTGAAAATCGCTATTACGGGCAAGGGTGGCGTGGGAAAAACCACACTTTCCGGCCTTTTGGCAAGGCTTTATGCCGCAGAAGGCAAAAAAGTCCTTGCGGTCGATGCTGACCCGGACGCAAACCTTGCTTCTGCGCTCGGCATCTCTCCCGAGGCGGCGGCACGGGCCCTTCCGCTGGCGGAACAGTCGGATATGATCGAGGAACGCACCGGTTCCCGTCCCGGCAGTCCCGGCGGCATGTTCAGCATCAATCCCAGGGTTGACGATATTCCCGACCGATACAGCGTCAAACACGAAGGTGTGCGGCTGCTCGTCGTGGGAAAGTCGAAAGAGGCGGGCTCGGGTTGCTACTGTCCGGAGAATGTGCTTTTGCGCCGCCTGATCAGCCACCTTATCCTTCGGCTGGACGAAGTCGTTATTCTCGACATGGAGGCCGGCATTGAGCACCTGACCCGCGGCACGGCCGGCAGTGTCAATGCGTTCATCGTGGTAGTGGAGCCGGGCCAGCGGAGTATGCAGACCGCCCGCCAGATTGAATCGCTCGCGCATGGTCTTGGCGTGAAAGAAGTCTTTGTGGTGGGCAACAAGATCCGGACCGAGTCGGAAAAGGAGTTCATCCTTGAACACCTCAGGGGGATGAAGTTCCTGGGCTTTATGAGCTACGCCGGAGATGCCGTGTCCGCTGATCTTGACGGGAAGTCGCCCTATGATGCAGCTCCTGCCATGCGGGAAGAGGCTGTGAAGATCAAGGTTGCGCTCGACCAGCTTATGAAGAAGTAACGTGAAGGATAAGCTCAGAAAAAAAATACTGGATGCACGGTTCGCGCTCACTCCTGAAGCACGACGGGCTAAAAGCAGGGAGATCGAGCAGAAATTGTTCAGCCTCCCGGAATTTAGAAAAGCCGCCGTGGTCATGTTCTATGCGTCCTTTCAGAGCGAGGTGGAGACGCATTGCATGATCCGCCGGGCCCTGGCAGAGGGCAAACTCGTCGTGCTGCCGCGGGTAAAGGGCAAAGAGCTCGAACTCCTGGAGATCGCGAATTTCGACCGGGACGTGAGCCCCGGCGCCTGGGGCATTCCCGAGCCGGACCAGGGGAAACCAGCCAATGTTCACGACATCGGGCTCATTGTTGTGCCGGGCGCGGTGTTCGATGAGCGCGGCAATCGCGTGGGATATGGAGCGGGTTTTTACGATAAGCTCCTTGCGCAGTACCCGGGGACGACCGCGGCGCTGGCCTTCGAGCTCCAGGTCGTGCCGCAGGTTCCTGCTGATGCCCACGACGTGCCGATGAAGAAGATCGTGACGGAAACGCGGGTCATAGAAACAAAAGCATTTACCGCAAAGAGTATGGAATAAAAAAGACGAAGTGTGTCAGAATAGCGCGAGGTGTTCCTTCGATGTCCTCTGTGGACTCTGTGGTTAATTCTTATGGATACTAAAAAAATAGAAAAAGGCGTCAGGCTCATCATCGAAGGCATCGGCGAAGATCCCGACCGGCCCGGGCTGAAGGACACGCCGCAACGCGTTGCAGAGATGTACGCGGAGATCTTCACCGGCATCTCGACGGATACGGAGAAACTGTTAACGCCCATGGCAGGAGAGAGCCACGACGAGATGGTGATGATCCGCGACCTCCCGTTCTACTCCGTGTGCGAACACCACCTGCTGCCCTTTTTCGGCAAGGCCCATATTGCATACATCCCGGGCGCCGGCAAGATCGTGGGCATCAGCAGTCTGGCCAAGGCGCTCGAAGTCTTCGCCAAGCGGCCCCAGGTGCAGGAGCGGCTGACAGCCCAGTTCATCGATCTCATCGTGAGCCACTTGAAGCCCAAAGGCGCCATGGTGGTCATTGACGCGGAGCATCTCTGCATGAGCATGCGCGGTGTAAAGAAGCCCGGCGCCCGTGTGGTGACATCCGCGGTGCGCGGCAGCTTCCGCACCAAGGAGTCCACGCGCATGGAAATGCTGGAACTTCTAACAAAAAAGGAATAAGACATTTCACCACGGAGGCACGGAGACACGGAGCACGAAATTCCTGATTCCCTCGTTAGTGGGAAAACCGGTTTTTATTCCGCAATCCGCAATCCGCATTCCGCAATTAGATCAGGAGTTCATGATGGCAACAGATACAACATGCATCCCGGCCGAGTATCGGCCCTACGGCGCTGAAATCAAGGAAACGAGACCTTATTCGCCCTGCCGCGCGGCATGCCCGGCGCACACGGATGTGCAGGCCTATGTGGGCTTGATCAGCCAGGGCAAATATACCGAGGCGTTCGAGGTCATCACCTCGGTGAATCCCATCGCCTCGGTCTGCTCCATGATCTGCCACCATCCCTGCGAACAGTCCTGCAGACGATGCGGCGTTGACGAGCCCCTGGCGGTCCGGCATCTGAAACGCTTCGCCATCGAGCAGTCCAAGGACTATCGTCGCGCCAAACGAAAGCTTGTGAAGAAGACCAAAGGCAAGAGCATCGGCATCATCGGTTCCGGCCCCTCGGGCCTGACCGCGGCGCGGGACCTCGCCAACCTTGGTTACAGTGTCACGATCTACGAACGCCATCCCGTTCTCGGCGGCATGCTCGCTGCAGCGATCCCGCCCTACCGTTTGCCCCGGGAAGTATTGAAAGAGGACATTGACGATGTCGTCACCAAAGGCATCGAGGTGAAGACGAACTTTATGGTTGGCAAAGATGCAACGCTTGACGACCTCATCAAAAAGCACGATGCAGTATTGGTCGCCATCGGTCTTTCGCTCAGCCGATCTTTGAACATTCCCGGAGTGGAAGGTCCCGGTGTGCTGCTGGCGATCCCGTATCTAGAAGATGTTGCTTTCGACCGCAAACTAAAGCTGGGAGAGAAAGTGCTGGTCATCGGCGGCGGAAATGTTGCCATGGACGTTGCTCGCTCGGCCCGAAGGCTTGGGGTGAAGAATGTTGAGATGGTCTGTCTCGAGAACGAGCAGGAGATCCCGGCCTGGAAATGGGAAGTGGACGAGGCGGTCGAAGAAGCGGTCAAGATCAATTATCGCTGGGGACCCAAGGCAATCATACGCGAAGGCGACAAGGTAAAAGGTCTCGAGGTCACGAAGGTCCTGTCGGTTTTTGATGCGAACAAGCGTTTCGCCCCGGTTTTTGACAACAACGTGACCACCCTGCTCGAAGCGGACACGATCATCATCACCATCGGCCAGATGCCGGACCTTTCGTTCCTGAAGGACAGCAGCGTGAAGGTGGATGAGCGCGGCCGCGTGGAGTGGAACCCCGCCACCCAGATGAGCAGCGCCAGGAATGTGTTCGTTGCCGGAGAGGTTGTGACCGGACCGGGTTCAGCCATCGCCGCTGTTGCGAACGGCCATCGCTCTGCCATCGCCATGCACCTCTTTCTCCAGGGCGAGACCATCGAAGGCAAGCTGCCTGTGCAGGAAAAAGAAAAGATCGCTGAGATACCGTCCGAGGTCGTTGAAAAGATCCCAAAACAGCCTCGTTTGAAGGTGCGGCACCTGGCTCCCGAGGTCCGTGTCAAGACCATGGAGCATTTCGAAGAAGGCTTCACTGAAAAAGAAGCGCTCGAAGAAGCAGGACGGTGCCGCGGTTGCGGCGGCGGCGCTGTGGTGGACCAGAAAAAGTGCATGGCCTGTCTCACCTGTCTCCGCGTCTGTCCCTACGGCGCGCCGGTTGTGACGTCAGTATCTGAGATCAGGCCCGAGTATTGTCAGGCCTGCGGTCTCTGCGCTCCGGAATGCCCAGCGGAGGCCATCAGCATGGTGAGCTATGATGTGCGCGAGATCAGAAACTCGCTTCCTGCCCTTGTCGGAAAGGTTGAACCCAATCGGCAGGAGCCGACGATCATGGCCTTTACCTGTGCGAATCATGCCGGCCTCCTTGGCCTCGATCTTCCGAAGAACGTAAAGAGCATTCCCGTCCATTGCACCAGCCGGATCGACGTCCTCGATATGCTGAAGGCCTTTGAGGTCGGTGCAGACGGCGTGGCGGTAGTTCGCTGCGGCGATGGCAACTGCAAGTATAAGGATGTTGCCCCTCGTGTGAATGCCCGGGTAAAGCGGGTGCAGGGCCTGCTCGGTATGCTGAAGATCGAGACCGGCCGTGTGGAGATATTGTCCGCAGTATCGACGAATGGCGGCAATCCCTATGCGGCGGTGTGCAGGGAGTTCTCGGAGCGGGTTAAGAAAATAGGCTTGAGGACGAAGTAAATGATGTCATTATCAGAAGAAGCAGCGAAGGAGATTCGAGAGCTTGCAAGTTCGGCTGCTTTAAAGAGAGACATGACTATCGTTGCGAAATCGCAGCGGAAAGTCTTTCTCGAAAACGGCAAGGTTGATGTGGATGCATATGTAGAATTTGTTTGTGCTTTTAATGAATTCATTAATCACGGGCCAAAGAAGTTTGTGCCCCTGAGCGACAGGGATATGCGGCTGTAATCCCGAGGGGCGCTCTTGGGTAGTATGGAACAGTCATGGCGGCAAGAAGCAAGCGAATGAAGGATTGCGTGCACTGTGAGGAAGAGGAAAATTCATGAAGCAGCAAGACCTGCTCATAAAATCAACAAAAGCCTTTTGGCTGAAATGGTCAATAACCTTCAGGGTAATGCCTATTGTCGCAGCGGTAGGCCTTCTGAAATTTCTTTCTCACCGCTATGGATTTGAGTTCATGGAACTCAATGCTCTTTTTACCAGCTTGGTGGCCGGCACTATTTTCCTGATAGGCTTCCTTATTACGGGAGTGCTTTCCGATTACAAGGAAAGTGAAAAAATTCCAAGCGAGCTTGCGGCAACCCTGAGGTCATTACTTGATGACACGGACACTATTTATAAAGGGAAAAACTCTGAAACGGCCCGACAGTTCATTGAATATCAAAAGTCCTTTCTCAATTCCCTGAACAGTTGGTTCTATAAAAAAGAACGAACCGCGTCAATCCTCAGGCAAATCAGCGGGATGAATGATTTTTTCGTTTCGCTTGACAGGGAAGGGGTCCAGCCTAACTACATTATTAAAATGAAAAGCGAACAAAATTCGCTCAGAAAGATGATACTCAGAATAGATACGATCCGGGACACCGGCTTCATCGGATCCGCCTATGCAATTGTTGAAGCGATGTGGCTTGCAATCGCATTCGGGCTGTTCATTATTAATATTGAACCATTTTATACCTCCCTGTTTTTCACCATACTGGTCATGTTCCTGATATCCTATATGCTGTTATTAATTAAAGACCTTGATAATCCGTTTGATTATTCCACCCGGGGTGAAAGCGGAACTGAAATATCATTGAAACCAATTCAAGA
>JANPMZ010000196.1:0-5251 GCA_031427195.1 Nitrospirota bacterium | reverse complement strand
GAAAACTCCCTATCTGGTCATTCCCGACCGTGCCGAGGCGATCAGCACGGCGATCATGCTTGCAGGACCCGGGGACGTCGTCGTGCTTGCCGGCAAGGGGCATGAGGATTACCAGATCATCGGCGACACGAAGCACCACTTCGACGACCGCGAGGTCGCACGCGAAGCAATCGGGAAGAGGAAGGAACGTGCGAAATGCGGAACAGGTTGCACAGCATAGAAGCATGGCTGATGCGAACGGTATCCGTCATCGTGCATTGAAATCGGGCTATGAAACATTAGTAAAAAGTCATTATCTACCGCGGAGGCGCGGAGACACGGAGACACGGAGAAAGGCATGTTGAAAATAATAATGGTTTTCTCTGCGCCTCGGCGTCTCAGCGGTTAAATTCTACTTCGTACGAGAGCATCAAGCAATGAACGAGGCAGAGAAAAAGAAACTGATCAAAGTACTCGAAAGGATCGAGGCGATGGAGATCAAGGGCGTATCCATAGACTCCCGGAAGATCAAGGAAGGCGAGCTCTTTGTTGCGATCAAGGGCGACCGCTTCGACGGACACGACTTCGTTCCGGAAGTCATGAAAAAAGGCGCCTGGGGCGCCATCGTCGACAAGTCCATACTGGAAACACAGTTCGGGAAGATCGGCGGGTTTCCGAACATCATTCCGGTGGAAGATACCCTGCGGGCGCTCCAGGAGATGTCCTTCCTGCATCGTAATAAGTTTACTCTTCCCATGGTGGGCATCACCGGGTCGAATGGCAAAACCACGACCAAGGAGATGGTAGCCGGTATTCTGAAGCAGAAGGGGCCGGTGCTGAAGAATGAAGGGAACCTGAACAACCATATCGGCGTACCGCTCACGCTGATGCAGCTTGAGAAGGACCACCGCGCCGCGGTCGTCGAGATGGGCATGAGCGCCCTGGGCGAGATCGATTTGCTGGCCCGGCTCGTGCAACCCGACGTAGGGGTGATCACGAACATCGGCCCGGCGCACCTTGAGTTCCTGGGCTCCCTGGACCGGGTGGCCGAGGCCAAGGCGGAGTTGCTCGGAAATATCAGGGCCAACGGGGTTGCCGTGCTGAATGCCGATGATCCGTATTTCAAAACGCTCAAAAACAAGTGGAGCGGTCGCGTTCTTTCCTTCGGCATCGAGCAGCGCGCGGACGTGCAGGCCTCCGACATCCGGCAGGACAAAGAGTTCACCGATTTTACGATTGAGGCGGAGGGTTTGAAGGTGAACGTACGGCTCCGCGCCGTGGGTAGGCACAATATCTACAATGCGCTGGCCGCCGCTGCCGCGGCGATCGCCGTGGGCATGCCGCTTGATGCGGTAAAATACGGGCTCGATGATTTCACCCCGGTTGCCATGCGCTCCGAGCTCAAAGTGGTCAAGGGCAGGACCGTGCTTGCCGATTATTACAATGCCAACCCCGGCTCGGTCAGGGCCGCGCTCGAAACGCTGGTCACCCTGCGGCCGGGAGCACGATCCGTGGCCGTCCTGGGCGACATGCTCGAGCTCGGCCCTTCTTCTCCAGAGGAGCACCGCGCAATCGGCAGGATTGCAGCGCGCCTGGGCGTGGATGTGCTGATCACCGTGGGTCCGTTGGCAAAACACCTGCTGGAAGGCGCCCGTGAGGCAGGAATGGCGAAGGAGCGTCTGTTCGCATTCGCAGCAGGATCGCACGCCAAGGCCGCGGCGCGGCTGGAGAAAGAATCCAAAAACGGCGACGCCGTGCTCATCAAGGGCTCGCGCGGCATGAAGATGGAAAAGATCCTGGAGAAATTCTAATGCTCTATCATCTGCTCTACCCGCTACGCGACCAGTTCGCCGGTTTCAATGTTTTCAAGTACATCACCTTTCGGACCGCCGGGGCGGTCCTGACCGCGCTTATCGTGAGCTTCGTCTTTGGCAAGCCCATGATCGCCTGGCTCCGGAGGCTCAAGGTGGGGCAGCAGGTCCGCGACGACGGGCCCCAGAGCCATCTCAGCAAGCAGGGCACGCCGACCATGGGCGGTCTTCTCATCCTCGCCGCGTTGGCAAGCTCGGTTTTGTTGTGGTCCGATCTCAGGAACAAATACGTCTGGGTGGTGCTCTTTGCCACACTCGCTTTCGGCGCCATTGGGTTCTGGGACGACTACCTCAAGGTCGTGAAAAAACGGTCCACGGGTCTCCGGGCCTGGGAGAAGTTCGGCCTGCAGATCGCCGCTGCGCTCGCCATCGGGTTTTTTCTCTTTTATAATCCGGGCGATCCAAACAGCACCTATCTCTCGGTGCCGTTCATGAAGCGCGTGCTTATCGACCTGGGATGGTTCTATATACCTTTTGTCGTGGTCGTGATCGTGGGCTCGTCGAACGCCGTGAACCTGACCGACGGCCTTGATGGACTGGCCATCGGCCTCGTGGGCATTGCGGCCACGGCCAACGCCGTGCTCGTGTACCTGGGCGGGAACCGCGTGATCGCAAATTATCTGAATATCCAGTACATCCCCGGCAGCGGCGAGCTCGTGATCTTCTGCGGCGCCCTGCTCGGCGCGAGCCTCGGGTTCCTGTGGTACAATGCGCATCCCGCCGAGGTGTTCATGGGCGATGTGGGTTCGCTCTCGCTGGGCGCCGCGCTCGGCACCCTGGCCGTGGTGACCAAACATGAACTGATCCTGGTGATCACCGGCGGCATCTTCGTCGCCGAGACGCTTTCGGTGGTGCTGCAGGTCGGGTCGTACAAGCTGCGGGGCAAGCGGATCTTCCGGATGGCGCCTATGCACCATCATTTCGAGCAGCTCGGGTGGCCCGAGTCCAAGGTGATCGTGCGGTTCTGGATCGCCGGCATCATCCTGGCGCTCGTGTCGCTCAGCACGCTGAAGCTGCGGTAGAAGCGCGATACAAGACATTTTTTACCGCGGAGACGCGGAGGCACAGAGAGAAGCTCTTGAAACTGAAGTTTATTCTCGGCGCCTCAGCGTCTCTGCGGTGGATTAATTTGCATCCGGGCGGACAAGGTCTAACGTGGAGGAGATGTGACGATGAACTTTCAGGACAAACGGGTAACGGTGGTGGGCATGGCCCGGAGCGGCATTGCGGCGGCCCGCGCGCTCGACGCCCTTGGCGCGCAGGTGACCATTACGGACAAAAAGCCGCTTGCGGACCTTGCCGCGCAGGTCAAGGCCCTGCATAACGACCGCATCGTTGTCGAGGCAGGCGGCCATCCGGAGCGCATTTTCCTCGAAACGGACCTGATCGTGCTCAGCCCCGGCGTGCCCAAGATCGCGTTGATCCTGAAAGCCCGCGAGCAGGGCGTTCCGGTGATCAGCGAGCTGGAGCTGGCGTGGCTGTTGTCGGAGTCGCCCTACATCGGCATCACGGGCACAAATGGCAAGTCCACGGTCACCACGCTGGTTGGGCTCATGCTGGCGAAGGCAGGGAAAAAAGCCCTCGTTGCCGGGAACATCGGCAATGCGCTGACAGAGGATGTCACGCTGCTTCGGGGCCAGGACTGGATCGTGGCAGAGCTGTCGAGCTTTCAGCTCGAGGACATTGAAACTTTCAGGCCCCGCATTGCCGCTATCCTCAATGTGACCCAGGACCATCTCGACCGGTACCCTGACCTGGCAGCGTATGGCGAGGCCAAGGCGCGCGTGTTCATGAACCAGCAAAAAGATGACGTCCTGGTGCTGAACTTTGACGATCCCGAGGTCAAGGCCTTCGCGCAGCGGACGGCTGCCACGATCGTCCCCTTTTCACGACTGCTCCGGTTCAACCCTGGCGCCTGCGTCCATGACGGGCAGCTCCTGTACAACAACGAGCGCGTCATCAGGACCGACGAGATCAGGATCAAGGGCGTGCATAATCTCGAAAATGCCCTGGCAGCCGCGGCGTTGTCGCTCCTCGCCGGAGCGGACCTCGCCTCGGTCGCAGCCGTGCTGCGGGAGTATCCCGGGTTGGAGCACCGGCTGGAGTTCGTGCGCAAGCGGAACGGCGTCAACTATATCAATGATTCCAAGGGTACGAACGTTGGCGCCGTGGCGAAGTCAGTCGAAGGTTTCACGCACCCGATCCTCCTGATCGCCGGCGGGCTCGACAAGGGAAGCGATTTCAGCCCGCTCTACAATCTCTTTGCCGAAAAGGTGAAACTGCTGATCCTGATCGGCAAGGCCGCGGAAAAGATGGAAGAAGTGCTTGGCAGCGCGACCGAGACCGTGCGCGCCGCCTCTCTGGAGGAAGCGGTGCGGATCGCAGCGGAACAAGCACAGTTAGGCGACGTGGTACTCCTGTCGCCGGCTTGCGCAAGCTTCGATATGTTCAAGGATTTCGAGGACCGGGGGCGAAAATTCAAGGAAGCGGTGAAGAAGCTATAAGGGCATTTCGGATTGCGAATTGCGGATTGAAACAATGGAGACGGCACAACAAGGTCATTACGATAGTGCGTTGTTCGCTGCGATCCTGGCGCTCATCATCGTCAGCGTGGTGATGGTCTACAGTTCAAGCAGCGTTGTTGCGCTCACGAGCTACGACGATGCGGCGTTCTTTGCACGGCGCCAGATCATCTGGGCCGTTGCCGGACTTTTAGTCATGGCAGCCACCATGCGCATGGACCACCGGCTGCTGGGAGAACAGCGGGTCGTCATAGCGATCCTGCTGGTATCGCTGCTGCTGCTCGCGGCCACGTTGGTGCCTGGCCTCGGGCGGACGGTCAATGGTTCGCGCCGGTGGCTGCGGCTCGGCCTGCTCTCGTTCCAGCCCTCGGAGCTCGCCAAGGTCGCGCTCGTTATTTATCTGAGCTACTATATAGTAAAGAAGGGCGAACGCATCCGGGATTTCATGAACGGCATCACGCCCGCCTATGTCGTGGCCGGAGTGTTCATGGCAACGGCCGTGTTCCAGCCGGACTTCGGAACGACCATGACGATCGCCCTGGTCACGGGCATCATGCTCTTTGCCGGCGGGGCGAACGTCCTGCATCTGGGCGCGATCATTCTTGCGGGGCTGCCCTTCATCTATATGGCCGTGTTCCACACAGCGTACCGGGCGCGGCGGATTTTCTCGTTCCTCGATCCCTGGGCCGACCCTCACGGTTCGGGACATCAGATCATCCAGTCCTTTCTCGCCTTTGGCAGCGGCGGCATTTTCGGCCGGGGGCTCGGCGAGGGGCGGCAGAAGCTGCTCTTCCTGCCTGAGCGCCACTCGGATTTCATCTACGCCGTCATCGGCGAGGAGCTCGGATTGATCGGCGCCCTCGTCGTGCTCGCGCTGTT
>JANPMZ010000195.1:0-2138 GCA_031427195.1 Nitrospirota bacterium | reverse complement strand
GATTTTGCCGCCAACTTGTCAATATGGGGCCGCCCCTTGAAATAGGCCTCGTTGGCCACCAGCACGATCTCCCGCTCGGCCGTGACGTTCTTCAGCATATAGGGACCGGTGCCGATGGGATTCTGGACAAAGGGATCTTCCCGCGTGAGGTACAGGGGATTGGTCGGCCCGTGCTTGGGGATGATCTTGAAGCTGAACTTTGCAAGAGCGTTCAGGACCGGCCGTTTGAGCGTGAATTTCACGGTCGCGTCATCGATCTTCTCGACGCTGGCAATGAACTCGTAGCGCACCTTGAGCGGTGTGATGGTCTTGGGGTGCATCATGATATTGTACGTGAATACTACATCGTCGGCCGTGAACGGCTTCGGCTGCTCGCCTTCGCGCGGGTGCCAGGTCACGTCCTTGCGCAAGCGGAAAATGTAGGTGTTCCGGTCCGGGGTCTCCCACTTCTCCGCCAGCTCGGGCACGATCTCCTGCTTTTCGTTGATGCCCACGAGGCCGTTGAATATCAGCTCCGTAATCCGCAGCGAGATCATCTCGTTGCTGGTGACGGGGTCCAGCGTTGCCGGACGGCCGTATTCGCCATAGCTGAGACTTCCCCCGTCCGGCCGATTGTCTTTCTTGCGGCCGGCCTCGGCAGGGACCGCTGCGGCCATGGCCATGTAAACGATAAGAAGTAGAACCATCAGTATACGTTTCATATGCTCCTCCTCATGCTATTTCGGATTGCGGATTGCAGATTGCGGAATGCAGATCGGGGACCGGGGAAAAATCCGAAATCCGCAATCCGAAATCCGCAATGCATTAGTTGATTTTCACGTCTCCGGCGCTCTTGTGCTCCATGGCATACACGCCCTGCATGGCCTCCTGGAGCTGGCGCACTTCGGGGAATTGTTTGCTCATCTCGAAATAGATCTCAAGGGCTTCGGAGAATTTCTTGGTCCTGAAGTAGGCATCGGCAAGGCTTACGAGCATCTCCGGGTCGTTTGATTCGATCTTGTTCTTGTTGCTCTTGTCGCGGCCGGCCTCAAGGTACGTGACCGCCCGCGCAGTATCCAGTCTGCCGAGATAGTATTTGCCCAGCGCGATGTTCAGGGTCGAAAATTTCCTGCCTTCGCCTGCCTCAACCGCTGCCGCGCTCTGCCGGGCCGCGTTCGGACATTCGACCTTCAATCGTCTGCAGGTGAACAGTATCTCCGCAAGCACGTCAGGGTCCTGGGATGGTTTGAAGGCAAGCTCGTCCCAGACTTTCATGGCCTCGGTCTTCCGGTGCGTGGCGTACAGATTGGCGCCCTGCAACACGCGGGCCTGGTCCTTGAAGTGCTGGGGCAGCTGCGTGGTCGCCAGAAACGATTCCGCGGCCTTCATAGACCGTTCCGCTGATCCGAAGAGCGCATAGGCCTGGCCAAGGTAGAACTCAGCGGGACCTTTGACCTTAGCGTCGGCAGCGGCCTTTTCTAGCCACGTAATGCCCGCCTGTCCATAGAGCGTGGCCATGTCATCCAGCAAAGAAAGATCATAAAAATTTATGACCTTTGTCTTGCCCATTGTCTCCCGAAAGGAAAACGCCTTCAGGTCGGCGCGTTTGAGCAGGTCGAGGCCTTTCTCGGTAAGGCCTGCGCGCGCGTAGACCGCCAGAAGGTTTTTCACCATCCGCATGGAGAGCGGCTTTCCGCGCTTCGTCTGGCTGGCAAGGCTTTCCTCCGCCAACGCCAGCGGGTCCTTGTCCTTCAGCCCCGCCCTGCTGTATGCTGCTGCCAGCTCGGCCTTCACTTCGGGATCGGCTGTGTCGATGGCTGCCCACAGCGGTGCTGCCTTCGCAGCCTCATTGTTCACCTGATAGCTCAGTCCGAGACTTACCTGGGCGATCGCCTGGTACTGCGGCCCCAGGCCTTCACCCGCAAGGAACTGCCTGAGGTAGATCGCAGCCACATCGGCTTTGCCGACCTCGGTCAGGGTATCGCCCATGAAGAGATCGACAAAACGGCTCCGGCTGCTCCCGCGGAGAGCAGACAACTTTTTCAGATAGTCCTGCGAGGCCCACGCCGAGGCCAGGTAGAGCTCACGGTGCAGCACTGCATTCTTATAATAGGTCATGCCCAGCGCAAGGTTCACCGGACCCTGTTTGGCCGGACCGA
>JANPMZ010000194.1:0-18286 GCA_031427195.1 Nitrospirota bacterium | reverse complement strand
TTCCAAAAAAATCCTTGACTATCTTCGCTGACTCTGTATAATTTCCAGCCTAAAGTGTAGAAATCCTTCGCGAGACGGGCTGCTGAATGCAAACAAGCAACGATCCTGCGCTCTACTGGATTGGCCTCAGCAGCATCCCCGGAGTCGGGCGGGTCACCTTTCGAAAGCTCGCACAGCATTTCGGATCACCGGAGCGGGCCCTCTCCGCATCATCCTCTGAGCTCAAAGCCATTTCGGGTTTGTCCGATAAGGTGATCAACGAGCTCACGTCCTGCTCCTGGCGCGAATACGCGGAGCAGGAGCTGGTGAAGGCGCAGAACGCGGGCATCACGATCATTATCGTTGACGACTCGGCCTATCCGGAGGCGCTGAGAAATACTCCCGACCCCCCGCTCTTTCTGTACGTAAAGGGCGACCTTCATCAGGGGGACGGCATCGCCATCGTCGGCACGCGGAAACCGACGCACTACGGTCTGACCGTGACCCACAGCATCTCCTCTGAGCTGGCATCAGCCGGCCTCACGATTGTGAGCGGCCTGGCACGGGGGATCGATACGCAGGCGCATCGGGGCGCGCTTGCCGCAAAGGGACGGACCATTGCCGTGCTGGGATGCGGCATTGACGTGGCATATCCGCCGGAGAACAAAGGATTGATGGAGGACATCAGCCGATCCGGCGCGGTGGTGACCGAGTACCCCTTCGGCACGCAGCCAGAGTCCGGCTACTTCCCGTCCAGGAACCGCATCATCAGCGGATTGTCGCGCGGCACGGTAATCGTCGAGGCCGCCGAGGACAGCGGGTCGCTCATCACGGCGAAATATGCGCTGGAGCAGGGCAGAAAACTCTTTGCCGTGCCGGGCAACATCGGGGCGGCGAACAGTCGCGGATCGAACAGTTTAATCAAACAGGGCGCAACCCTGGTCGAAAGTGCGCAGGACATACTGCAGGACCTGAAGATAAAGTCAGCGGGCGCTCAATCAGCAAACGCGGCCCGTGACCTGCCCTCCCTGACCAGAGACGAGGAACCAGTCTTCCGGCAGATCACGAATGAACCGAAACATATCGATTTATTAATGAAGGAAAGCAACACCACTCCGGCAAGAATAAGCGGGACACTGGTCACTTTGGAGCTGAAAGGACTGGTAAGACAGCTTCCGGGAAAGTACTATATAAAGGAAGCGTAATGCAACAGTATGATGATCTTCAGGAGGACTTTTTGGACGAATTAATGATGAACCTGTTCTCGCTCATAGCGGACCAGGTCAGGAATAAGCAGGAGCTTTTCGATGACGAAGGCAAGATCATGGAATCGCTGCTCAACAGCGGCTACCGGATCCAGGACGCTGATACGGCCCTGACGCTCATGCAGACCCTGGTGCAGAAGCAATCTGAGACCTTTTTTGAACCGGAGCGTACCGTACCGATCAGCGGGGCTCGGGCAATGAACAGCGAGGAACGCAGTCGTTTTACGGTCGAGGCCTTCAGCTTCGTCACCAAGCTCACGCACTTAGGCATCATCTCCGAGGACCAGCGCGAGGACGTGCTCGACCGTTCGCTGGAGCTCTATGCCGGGCGCATCGAACTGGACCAGGTAAAGGCTCTCGTTGCGTTCTCGGTGTTTGCGGCGAACAATCTGGAATATGACGACGCACCCTCACCATCACGGAGAAGGATCAAGCGGACCGCGTGGAATTAGCATGATCAGGTCATCGTGAGCACATGAAATCTCTCGTCATTGTTGAATCACCCGCAAAGGCAAAGACCATCGCAAAGTATCTCGGCGAGGCCTTTGACGTTCGCGCCTCTATCGGGCATATCGCGGACCTCCCGAGCAAAGGGCTCGCCGTCGATGTCGACAACGGATTCAAGCCCACCTACGAGCTCACCGAACGCGGAACGCAGGTGGTGCGGGAGCTCCGGGCCGCGCTGAAAGGCGCAAGCGCCCTGTATCTCGCGACCGACGAAGACCGCGAGGGTGAAGCGATCTCCTGGCATCTCCTAGAACACCTGAAGCCGAAAATACCCGTGCGACGCATGGTGTTCCACGAGATCACCAAGGCCGCCATCGAGCACGCAGTCGCCAACCCCCGGGGCATCGATCAGGGGCTGGTTGATGCCGCGGAAACCCGGCGCATTCTGGACCGGCTCTTCGGCTATGAGGTCTCGCCGGTCCTGTGGCGAAGGGTGAATCGGGGCCTGTCAGCCGGCCGGGTGCAAAGCCCGGCGCTCCGCCTCGTGGTGGAACGCGAGCGTGAACGCATCTCCCATGTCGCCGCCGGATATTGGGGAATCGAAGCAGTAACCGCAACAACGCCTTCGTTCACCGCGACCCTGGTCTCGCTCGATGCGAACAGGGTGGCGACCGGCAAGGACTTTGACAGCCAGGGCAAGCCGAGCGCCCGGGTCGTTGTCATTGACCAGGCCCGGGCCATGGCGCTCGCAGCCGGGCTTGCCGGCGCATCACTCACGGTCCGCAGCGTTGAAGACAAACCGTACCGCTCATCGCCGAAAGCGCCGTTCATGACCTCCACACTGCAGCAGGAAGGCGGACGCAAGCTCCGGTTGTCCGCCGCCCAGGTGATGCGTATCGCACAAGGGTTATATGAGCGCGGATTCATCACCTATATGCGCACCGACAATGTGACCATTTCCCCCGACGCGCTTGTTGAAGTGCGCGCCGAGGTGAAGAAGGTATACGGCCCGCAGTACCTTTCGCCGGTCCCCCGCGCCTATGCATCAAAGGTAAAGAACGCCCAGGAAGCGCATGAAGCCATCCGTCCGAGCACACCGATGCGTTCGCCGCGCGACCTGAAAAGCGAGCTCAACCCGCAGGAGTTCCCGCTGTATGAACTGATCTGGCAGCGCACACTCGCTTCCCAAATGGCCGACGCGAACGGCACGACCGTCAGTGTGCGGCTGGGCGCCATAAGCGGCGGCAGCGACTGCGAGTTTGCCGCGAGCGGCACCACGATCACCTTTGCGGGCTACCGGCAGGTCTATGAAGAATCCACCGATGACGACGCCGAGAACAACAAGCGCGAAGCGCTTCTCCCGAAGCTTGCCGTCGGCGAACGCGTCGGCCTTGCGAGCATCACCCCGAGCGGTCACGCTACCCAGCCGCCCGCGCGCTACACCGAAGCGTCGCTGATCAAGAAGCTCGAAGAGCTGGGCATCGGCCGTCCCTCGACCTGGGCCTCCATCATGCAAACGATCGTCAACCGCGGCTACGTGTGGAAAAAAGGGCAGGCGCTCGTGCCCAACTGGGTCGCCTTCTCTGTCATCAATCTGCTGGAAAAGCATTTCCTCGGCCTTGTCGATTACGCCTTCACCGCGAATGCCGAGGAAGATCTGGATGAGATCGCGCAGGGGCTGCAGAACAAAGAGCAATGGCTCAAAGAGTTCTATTTCGGCAGCAACGACCTCATCGGTCTCAAGCGAAGCGTTGCTAAAAACCTGGACGAGATCGATGCCGCGGCGATCAACACCTTCCCCCTCGGCCTTGATCCCGCCACCGGCCTTGAAGTAGTGGTGAAGCCGGGCAAGTTCGGGCCCTACGTGCGCCGCGGTGAAGATACCGCCAGCGTGCCCGATACGATGGCGCCCGATGAGCTGTCCCTTGACGTGGCGCTGAAACTGCTCGCTGCCCCAAAAGGTGAAGACCCGATCGGGGAGCTCGAGGGGCTTCCCGTGTTTGCAAAAAGCGGACGCTACGGCGCGTATGTGCAGTGGGGCACTCCCGAAACTCCCCCGCCCGGGCTTGATAAGCCGAAGATGGCCTCTTTGTTCAAAACAATGGATATCGCCCGTATAACCATGCAGGACGCTGCAAAGTTGCTGTCGCTGCCGCGTGTGATCGGCGTTGATCCGGCTGACGGCGTGGCGATCACCGCTCAGAACGGCCGCTACGGCCCTTACATCACCAAGGGCAAGGAAAGCCGCACGCTCGCCGGTGAAGAACAGCTCTTCGACATTACCGTGGAACAGGCCCTCGCGCTGCTTGCAACCCCGCGTCAATACGGACGCCGTGGAGCGCCGAAACCTCCGTTGCGCGAGTTCGGCAATGACCCGGTGAGCAGCAAACCGATCGTGGCCAAGGAAGGCAAGTTCGGCGTGTACGTCACCGACGGCGAAACCAATGCCAGCCTTACGCGGGGCGATCGCCTCGAGGACATGACGCCTGAACGCGCCCAGGAACTGCTGGCGATACGCCGCGAAAACGCGGGCAACGGCATTGGACGCAAGAAACGCGCTCCCGCTAAAAAAGCCGCCGCAAAGAAGCCTGCGAAGAAGAAAGCTCCGGCAACAACGCGTGCCGCAAAAAAACCGTAAAGCTCCCGTGCTCCTGTCCCGGCCGCTCATGATTGCCTTTCATTCCGCGTTCCCCGCCTGGTTCTCCCTTGCAAAAGCATCACGCTTACGTTAAAGTATTGCCATGCGGAAGTACATCTTCGATTTTCTGCAATACCTCAAGAACGAAAAAAACGTCTCCCCGCATACGGAGCGCAGCTACCTTTCCGACCTTGATCAGTTCTTCGACTATCTCGGAGAGACGGATCTTGCTGCGGTGGACCACAAAGCGCTGCGGGAATTCATCGCCCACCTGCTCAAGCTGAAGCTGAAGAAATCCTCCATCGCCAGAAAACTCGCGGCTCTTCGGGCGTTCTTTAAATATTTGAACCGCCAGGGCATTCTGTCGAACAACCCGGCGCGCCTCATTGCAACGCCGCGCCAGGAGAAACGCCTTCCCTCGGTCCTGACGGCCGATGATGCGCAGCGGCTCATGGACGCGCCAACAGTTCCGGCAGCTCTGCATGGCCGGACGGAGCTCCGGGACCGCGCCGTGCTCGAAACGCTTTACTCCACCGGCATCAGGGCCAGCGAGCTTACGGGCATGAACCACGACGATATTAACCACTACGACCGGCTCATCCGCATCCGCGGCAAGGGACGCAAGGAGCGGATCGTGCCGCTGGGAGCCATCGCGCTTGCGGCCATTGACGCCTACGGGGACCAGCGGCAGCAAAGCCAGGACAGCAACGCCGTCTTCGTCGGCCCGGGTGGAAAACGCTTGACAGCCCGTACGGTTCAGCGTATTTTAGAAACCTACAGAAAAGAACTGGGGCTGCAGCAGAAAGCGAGCCCGCACACGCTTCGCCACAGCTTCGCGACCCATATGCTCGAATCCGGAGCTGACTTGCGCGCCATTCAGGAACTTCTCGGTCATGCCAGTCTGTCAACCACCCAGCGCTATACCCATGTGAACCTTGATGCGCTCATGGAGGTTTATGACAAAGCGCATCCGAAGGCGAGGAAGAAGTAAATCCAGTAAACAGTATGCTGTATACTGGATCGGTTTAAGGGAGGCCTCATGAGTGAAATGCCGCCGCTTCACGGCACTACGATCCTGGCAGTACGACGAAACGGCAAGACCGCGATCGCAGGCGACGGCCAGGTAACGGTCGGCGTCACGGTGATGAAACATAACGCGAAGAAGGTCCGCAAACTGTACAACGACAAGGTCCTGGCAGGTTTTGCCGGCGCCACAGCGGACGCCTTCACGCTGTTCGAAAAGTTCGAGGCCAAGCTGGAGCAGTACCACGGGAATCTCACGCGGGCCGCTGTTGAACTTGCAAAAGACTGGCGTACGGACCGGGTCCTTCGCCGTCTCGAAGCGCTGATGATCGTTGCCGATACGGAACGGTCCTTCATTCTTTCCGGCAGCGGCGACGTGATCGAACCGGAACACGGCATCTCGGCCATCGGCTCCGGCGGCCCTTACGCCTTTGCCGCGGCGCGGGCGCTTGTTGACCACACCACGTTCGACGCACGCCAGATCGTCGAAGAATCGCTCAAGATAGCCGCGGACATCTGCATCTATACCAATAAGGAAATTACGATAGAAGAACTGTGACAATTGCGGATTGCGGATTTCGGATTGCGGAATGTACACCTTAAAAACTTCCTCACACCGAGCCTTGTTGTTGATTTAATCCGAAATTCGCAATCCGAAATCCGCAATTGAATCCCCTGGAGGTTTTTTTGAACGACACCATGACGCCACGCCAGATCGTTGAAGAGCTTGACCGGTACGTTATCGGCCAGTATAAGGCGAAGCGCGCCGTTGCCATTGCGCTCCGCAACCGCTGGAGGCGCCAGCGCCTGCCGCAGGAGCTCCGCGACGAGGTCATGCCCAAGAACATCATCATGATCGGCCCCACCGGGGTCGGCAAGACCGAGATAGCGCGGCGCCTGGCGAAGCTTGTCCAGGCCCCCTTCCTCAAGATCGAAGCGTCAAAGTTTACCGAGGTCGGGTACGTGGGCCGCGACGTCGAATCGATCATCCGCGACCTTACCGAGATCGGCATCAACATGGTAAAAAACGAGATGTCCGAACAGGTGCAGGAAAAAGCGGACTTTCTGGCGGAAGAACGCCTGCTCGACCTACTGCTTCCGCCGGCCAGAACCTCCCAGGACATTGAGAACCCGGCTGAGGAACAGCAGGAACAGCACCGCGGCACGCGGGACAAGCTGCGAGAGCAGCTCCGGGCAGGCAAGCTCGACGAACGGACGGTCGAACTCGACATCAAGGAAAAGGTCATGCCCTTCGGCATCGTCTCCAACATCGGCATGGAAGAGATCGAGATGAACCTCAAGGAGATGCTCGGAGGTCTCCTGCCGGAAAAGACGAAGAAGCGGAAGCTCAAGGTCCCCGAGGCGCTGCGCCTGCTGCTGCAGGAAGAAGCAGCGAAGCTCATCGACATGGACAAGGTGATCAAAGAAGCGCTCCAGCGCGTTGAACAATCGGGGATCGTGTTCCTGGACGAGCTCGACAAGATCGCGGGCCGGGAGACCCACGGCGCTGATGTTTCACGCCAGGGTGTGCAGCGGGACCTGCTGCCGATCGTGGAAGGCTCCACCATCACGACCAAGTACGGCCCGGTCAAGAGCGATCATGTCCTGTTCATCGCTGCCGGTGCCTTCCACACAGCGAAGCCCTCGGACCTCATGCCGGAGCTCCAGGGAAGGTTCCCCATCCGCGTGGAGCTGGATTCGCTGGGCAAGGCGGAATTCATCCGCATCCTGACCGAGCCGCGGAATGCTCTGATCAAGCAACACGTGGCGCTTTTGGAAACAGAAGGCGTTACGCTGGATTTTTCAAAAGACGGCATCGAAGAGATCGCCGACACCGCGGCAAAAGTGAACGAGCGCACCGAGAACATCGGCGCGCGGAGGCTGCATACGATCATGGAGCGCGTACTCGACGATATTTCCTTTGATGCGCCCGACAAACAAGGCGTCAAGATCGCGATCAATGCCGCCTACATCCGGGAGCGGCTGTCGGACATCGTGAAAAGCGAGGACCTGAGCAGATACATATTGTAGAGCAAGCACCAATATTCAAATTACAAATTCCAAATAAGCACCAAGGTCAAAATTCCAAACAGTTTTGGTTATTGGCTTTTGGTTTTTGGTGTTTATTTGTTAATTGGTCTTTGGTAATTGGGATTTTTTTACTTCTGAGGTTATCATGCAAAAGCTGATCGAAAAAGCAAAGATCCTGATCGAAGCCATGCCCTATATCCAGACCTTCCGGGGCAAAACCTTCGTGATCAAGTACGGCGGAAACGCTATGATCGACGAATCCCTGAAGCAGGGTTTTGCCCAGGATGTGGTCCTGCTACGGCTTATCGGCATAAACCCGGTCATTGTGCATGGCGGCGGACCGCAGATCGGCAAGACTCTGGAGCGAATGGGAAAGACGTCCTCTTTCGTATCGGGCCAACGAGTGACAGATGAGGAAACCATGGACATCGTCGAGATGGTGCTCGGCGGTAAGGTTAACAAGGAGATCGTGAACCTCATCAACCAGGCGGGCGGCAGGGCCGTGGGCCTCACGGGCAAGGATGGCGGCCTGATCCAGGCAAAAAAGCTCAAACTGACCAGGAAATCAGAGGAAACCGGCGAGACCGAGATCATCGACATCGGCCTGGTCGGGGAGGTCACAGAGGTGCGGCCGGGAGCCCTCCAGGCGCTCGACCAGGGCGGGTTCATTCCGGTCATTGCGCCCGTGGGCGTCGGCGCCCATGGAGAAACGTATAATATCAATGCCGACCTCGTTGCGGGAGCTGTCGCCGGTGCTTTAAAAGCGGAGAAGCTCATCCTGCTCACGGACCAGGCGGGCATCTTGGACAAGGACAAGAACCTCATCTCGTCATTGAATAAGAAGAATGTGGAAAGCATGATCAAGGCCGGGACCGTGAGCGGCGGCATGTTGCCCAAGACCAAATCCTGCTTCGACGCCCTCGATGCGGGCTGCGCCAAGGTCCATATCATCGACGGCCGTGTGGCCCACGCCCTGCTGCTTGAGATCTTCACCAAGGAAGGCATCGGTACGGAGATCACACAGTAGAGAATACCTTCAAGAACCGCACATCAGCCGCACATCCGATCCAGCCTATCGACACAGGCCCAGAAAATGACACCGAGGGAAGACAACGACACAATTATTGCAGGAAGCAATTGCAGTCGTGTTAAAAAAGCTTTATACTACAGCCTCATGAGAAGAACGTTCATCCGATATATCCTCTGCCTGACTGCACTGGTCCTCCTCGCTCCTGCCATGGCCAACAGCGCGAACTCCGCTGCAGCACTTCACGATTTCAGTAGCGACGGATGCAGCCTCTTCCCTGACGGGAACCTGGAGCATCGGGACCTCTGGTGCGACTGCTGCTTTGCGCACGATATCGCCTACTGGCAGGGCGGCACGCAAAAAGAACGCAGGCAGGCGGACGAAACGCTCCGTGACTGCGTGCTCGACCGCACGCACAACAAGGCGCTGGCGCTCCTGATGTATGATGGCGTCCGCACGGGCGGCCACCCCGTTTTCCCGACAGGGTATCGCTGGGCCTATGGATGGAGCTATGGACGGGGATACAAGGCGCTCACGGAAGAGGAACAGCAACAGTCGAAGGAAAAACTTAACGCGTATTTCATAAAACACCCTGCTGGATATTGCGGGGACCGATCAGTCAAAAAGAGCATCAATGAGCGGGGGCAACCATGACGATAAAATCAATAATGAAGCACTTTACCATACTGCTACTCCTGTTTTCCGCCGCGACCCTCTATGCGGCACAGCCCCAGCCCCGACCCGAAACATGGGCACAACCCCTAGAGACCAAAAGCCTGAAAAATTTTTATAAGCTCGACGATCACGTGTACCGCTCAGCCCAGCCGAATAAAGAAAGCTTTGAATATCTTAAGACGCTCGGCATCAAAAATATCCTCAATTTACGCGATTACCATAATGATGATCCGGGGTCAAAAAACCCCGGTCTAAACCTCTACCGCATTGAGATGAATGCCGGGAAGATCAGGACTGCCGATGTTGTTGCAGCCCTCCGCTTCATTAAACAGTCAGAAGGCCCTGTGCTTATCCATTGTTGGCACGGCTCCGACCGGACGGGAACGATCAGCGCCCTGTACCGGATCGTGTTCCACAACTGGTCAAAGGAAGACGCTCTCGACGAATTGATGCATGGCGGATTCGGGTATCACTCGATCTACAAGAACATCCCGGAATTCATCAGGCAGGCAGACATCAATGAGATCAGACAGAGCGTGTTTGCGCCGTGAAAGACAAGACGTTGCAGCAAAGAGATATGGACCAAGGCAACCGCGTTGCCGTGCATTCACGCCGACACGGTCGGCTTGGTCCAGAAAAACGATATTCTTCTCTGAGTGCTGGTGAACAATAAAGGTCATTTTCTCCTTCTTCCGATCGTGATTTTTTACCAAACATGCTCTACGAACTGTATTGTCCGCAGATGACGCAGATAAACCAAACCTTAACGAAGTAGTTTAAAATCTGCGGCCATCTGCGAAATCTGCGGATAAAAGGTTTTTTAAATAAAAAAAGGCCGCTCCGCCGCGCATTTCTGCGCTCGGAGCGGCCTCGTATCAGCTATTCTCTTACTTTTCCTTCTGGTCCATCTTCGCCTTCAGCATATCGCCAAGCGACCCCATGTTCTGCGGTGTATCAACGTTCTGCTTTTTGTAATCCTTCACCGTATCTGATTCTTCCTGCTCCGCGCGGCTGATCGATGCAAGCGAGAGCGAAAGCTTCCTGTTCGCTCGGTCCACTGCTTCGATCCGCACTTCGATGACCTGCCCCTCCTTCACCACTTCACGGGGATGTTCGATCCGCTTTTCTCCGCCCAGCTTCGAAATATGGACCAGCCCGTCCAGGCCTTCGGCCAGCGTCACAAAAGCGCCGAACGTTGCAAGGCGGGAGACCTTCCCGGTGTGATAGGAGCCGATGAGGTAGGTGTTCGCCACCTGTTCCCAGGGATCGGGCAGCGCGTCCTTCAGGCTGAAGGAGAACCGGTCCTTTTCCCAGTCGATCTTCTTGACGATCACGTCCACCTGCTGGCCCACGGACAGGAGGTCGCTGACCTTCTCGGTCCTGGTCCAGGCGATCTCGGAGATCGGCAGCAAGCCTTCCAGCCCGCCGATGTCAATGAAGGCGCCGAAGCTCTGGATGGAGGTCACGGTCCCGCGGAGCTTTGCGCCCTCCTGCAGCGTCTCTCTCCAGGCCTGCTTCTTGACCCTCTTTTCCTCGTCCAGGAGCGGCCTGCGGGACAGGACAATGTTCCGTCCGTTCTCGGCGAACTCGATGATCTTGAAGGCAAGCGTCTTGCCCACATAGTCGGCCTGCTTCTCATCGCGCCGTACGCCCATCTGGGAGAAGGGGCAGAAGGCGCGCGTGGCGCCGCCGATCCTGATCTCGAACCCGCCCTTCATTTCCTTCACAACGTTGCCGTCCAGGGGAAGGCCGTTCTTAAAGGCTTCCTCATACTGTGACTGCTTGGCCGGGCCGGACCCGATCTTCGTGGTAAAGTGCATCTCGTTATTGCTCGTGTTGACGAAATAAACGCGGAGCGCATCGCCTTCCTTGACCGTCAGCTTCCCTTCGGCATCGACCAGTTCCTTCCGGTCCAGGTAGCCCTCGCCTTTTCCTCCCATATCGAGGAAGATCCATTCTCCCGAGATCTTGACGATCATGCTCTCGATCATCTGGCCGGGCGAAAGCCGCTCCTGTTTTTTGAAGCTCTTTTCGAACATGTCGGCGAAGCTTTCTTCACCCTCTGCTGCGTGTGCTGCCTGGTCGTTGATATCCATAAAGTCCCCTTCTTGAAAGAAATTTCAAATTACAACTTACAAATAATAACCAATTACCAAATTACAATAACCAAACGTTTGGAGCTTGGCTATTGGTTCTTGGTTATTATTTGTTATTTGGTTATTATTTGTTATTTGGTGCTTACCTGATTATGCTTTCCCCATGAGATCGTACTCCGCGGCATCGGTGATCGTCACGTCCACAAAATCGCCGCGCTCGGCCTCGGTCTCGGAAAGATACACGACCCCGTCGATTTCCGGCGCCTGCGTCTGCAACCTGCCGATGAGCGCCATGTCCTCCATGTCGTCGACCAGTACGCGCTGCCGTGAGCCGACGAGTGCCCGGTTCTTTTTGAGCGAAATCTTCGCCTGGGCCTTCATGATCCGGTCGAGCCGGTCGAGAGCAACAGCAGCCGGCGCCGGTGCTGCAAAATCATGGGCCGCGGTGCCCTCTTCCGGAGAATAGGGGAAGACCCCGAGGTGCTCGAACTCCGCTTCCTTCACATAGGCCAGCAGCCGCTTGAACGCCGCCTCGGTCTCGCCGGGAAAGCCCACAATGAGCGACGTGCGGAGCGCAATGCCCGGCACACGCTTCCTGAGCTGTGCAATCGTCTTCCGGATGTCCTCCGACGTGCCGCGCCGGTTCATGGCCGCAAGCACCTTGTCGTCGAAATGCTGGATCGGAATGTCCAGGTACTTGCAGATCTTCTCTTCCCCGGCCAGGACGTCCATGAGCTCTTTGCTGATCCTTCCCGGGTAGGCGTACATCAGCCGGAGCCACTTGAGCCCCCGCACTTTGACCAGGCGCTTCAAGAGCGCGATGAGGTCGGTCGTGCGGTCGCGGTAGGCCGTGGAATCCTGGGCCAGCAGAATGAGCTCCTTTGCCCCCCCGCCGACGAGCAGCTTCGCCTCTTCGATGATCGATGCAGCCGGTCTGCTCGTAAAATTCCCGCGGATGATCGGGATGGCGCAGTAGGAACAGCGGTTGCTGCATCCTTCGGCGATCTTGAGGTAGCGGTAATGCGCTGGCGTCGTGCTGATGCGGGGAAGGCCGTAGACCATGGCCGGGGCCGAAACGCTGAGCAGGCTGCCTTGTGTTGCCAGCGCCTGTGCGCAGATCTCGCCGATGCGACCGATCTCCGCCGTGCCGATGATCGCATCGGCCTCGGGCAGCTCTTTGCTCAGTTCTTCCCGGTACCGCTGGGCAAGACAACCGGCCACGATCACCTTCTTGCACGAGCCCCGCTGCTTCATGCGTGCAGCTTCGAGGATCGCCTCGATGGATTCCTCTTTGGCGGACTCGATGAAGCCGCAGGTGTTTACCACGATCACGTCCGCCTCGGTCTGGTCCGCGGTGATCTCATAGCCCGAGCCTGCCAGCACGCCGAGCATCTGCTCGGCATCAACCTGGTTTTTGGGGCAACCCAGGCTGACCATGCCTATTTTGTATGCTCTTTTAGACGCCTTGTTCTTACGTGGATCGCCAGCCAAACAATATACCATCCTACCCGCGTAAAGACAACGGAGAAATTATTCCAATACACATTCAGGGTGACTCGAATGCTATAATGCAAACAAATTGGTGCGTAAACCAACCACCCCCAACCCCTCCTTATCAAGGAGGGGAGCCATCAACTCCCCCTCCTATTTCAGGAGGGGATAGGGTGGTAAAGTATCATCTTGAAAGCGAGGGAACTTAAAACCCGCCTGACATGGCCAGAAAGCCCGCCAGCTTTTCATTCGTTTCCCTGAGGCGCTTCGACAGCGTTTTGGTGAACGCCCAGAGAAGCTTGTATCCCAGCTCGCGATCCATGATCAGCATTTTGTCCAGGTCGGCCTTGTTGATGGCCAGGACCGCCACATCGGTATTGGCGATGGCATGAGCGGAGCGGGGGAATTTATCGATCAGCGCCATCTCGCCGAAGAAGTCGCCCGGTTTGAGCACTGCCAGCGCTTCTTCGCCGATGTTCGGGATGAATTTGCTGATGCGCACGTCGCCGTTGGTGATCACGTAGCAGCGGTCTCCAGGATCGCCTTCCCTGAAGATCACGGCGTCCTTGGCAAAGGCCTCCATGGTGGATATTTTTTCTATCTTTTCCAGCTCCGGCGTGGAGAGGCTTTCGAAAAGATTCACCTTTTTGAGAAAATCGAGCATACCGCCTCCATCACATATGCGTCCGGTCCATCTCGAACGCGTTCTGGATGAGCTCCACCTGCTGTTCGTTGGCCGTGTTGATCGCCACCACATCAAAACGGCATGGGACCTGGTGGAGCTTTTTAAATTTTATATAACCGAGCGCCGCCTTGATCATCCGCTGCTGCTTGCGATGATTGACGGCAAGTTCCGGCGCGCCGAAAGCATCGTTCGACCGGGTCTTCACCTCAATAAACGCCACGGTCCCCTGGTGCAGGGCGATCAGGTCGATCTCGCCGCTGCGCGTGCTGTAATTGCGCTCCAGGATCCGGTACCCCTGGCTGACCAGGAACCGGGCGGCCCGGTCCTCCCCGGTCCTGCCGAGCAGCTTTCCGAGCAGGCTCATTGTTCCGCGTCTTTCAGCATCTGCGCCACCGGGTTAAAGGTCCTCCGGTGAGCGTCACAGGGCCCGTGTTCCCGGATCAGGGCCATATGCTCCCGGGTCCCGTAGCCTTTATGTTTTTGAAAATTGTACAGAGGAAACTTTTCATGAAGCGTCAGCATCAGCCTATCCCGGGTCACCTTCGCAAGGATCGAGGCAGCCGCGATACTGTGGCTGCGGCAATCGCCTTTGATCAGCGGATTCTGCGGAAGCTGAACGCGCTTCAAGGTGAGCGCATCAATAAGCAGGTAATCGGGGCGGGGAGAGAGCTGCTCAAGGGCCCGCTCCATGGCAATGATGGTCGCCTGCAGGATATTCACGTCGTCGATGGTGCGCTCGTCGACAAGGCCGATGCCGTAGCAGACCGCCTTCGCGCGGATCACATCAAAAAGCCGTTCCCGCTCCGGCTCGGACACCTGTTTGGAATCGGTCAGCCCCGGGATGAGCAGCCCCTCGGGAAGGACCACTGCCGCCGCGGCAACCGGCCCGGCAAGCGGCCCCCTGCCTGCTTCGTCCAGACCGGCGATGCAGCAGTACCCTTCGGCGCGGGCGCTCCGTTCGAAGAAGAGAGGATCGCACGCCAGTTCGCTGCCGAAGAGCTCAGCAGCACGGTCTGTGTTCGATTCATGCTGGCGGCGCGGGCCACGAGGCATACCAACCTCATCGGGGATAAATGTAAAATAGCAAATCCCAAATAAACTCAAGTAGCCAGGCTCCGGTCACGGCAACACGGAGTCCGGTGCTCGATATTTGGGATCTGCTTGGTAGCTGGTGCGTGTACTGCGGAGCGAGCTGCTACTTCTGCTCCGTTGCCTCAGGCTCCGTTGCCGCAGGCTGCGATGCGCCGGCCACGGATGCATAGACGCGCTCTTTTTCCTTGATCCTGGCGGCCTTGCCGCGCAGCTCTCTGAGGAAGTAGAGCTTTGCCCGACGGACCTTGCCCTGCTTGGCGACTTCGATCTTGTCGATCATGGGCGAGTGGACCGGAAACAACCGCTCGACGCCCACGCCGTAGGACAGTTTCCGCACGCGGAGCAGCTCGCGCACGCCCGTGCCCTGACGGCCGATCAACACACCCTCGTAGACCTGGATACGTTCCTTGTCGCCTTCAACGACCTTCGCATGCACGCGGATAGTGTCGCCCACGCGGAAGCTCGGGATTCCTTCTTTGACCTGTGCTTTTTCCAGCGCTTGAATAATGTTCATTGCAGCCTCCTGTTACTGAATAAATTCCAAACTCCAAATTACAAATCCCAAATAAATTCCAAATTACAATGACCAAAGTTACCAAACCTTTTGAATTTGGATTTTGGAGCTTATTTGTCATTTGGCGCTTGATTATTGGTATTTATGTTTTGTTTAGCGCTCCCGCCTCAGCTCTTCCAGCAGCTTCCGGTCCTCATCGTCCATATCCGCTGTCGCCAGGAGCTCCGGCCGTTTCATGAGCGTGGCCCGGAGCGCTTCGCGCCGCCGCCACTTCTCGATTGCTGCGTGATTGCCGCCGAGCAGCACTTCCGGGACCTTCATCCCGCGGAACTCCGCGGGCCGCGTATAGTGCGGGTGGTCCAGCAGCCCGTCGCCGAAAGAATCACGGTAGGACGACTCTTCATCGCCCAGCACGCCGGGAAGGAGCCGTGTTGCCGCATCGATCACCACGAGCGCCGCAAGTTCACCGCCGGTCAGGACATAGTCGCCGATCGAAAGTTCTTCGTCCACAAGCGCCGTACGCACACGCTCATCAATAGCCTCGTAGTGGCCGCAGAGCAGAACGATCCTGCGCGTTTCCCCGGAAAGCCGCTCAGCCTGTTGCTGGTCGAGAAGCCTGCCCTGCGGCGAGAGCAGGATCGTCAACAAAGGCTCTCCGGGATGTTCCGCCTTCAGCGCTTCGAAGGCCCTGAAGATCGGCTCTGGCTTAAGCACCATGCCGGCGCCGCCGCCGTAAGGGCTGTCGTCAGCGGTCCGGTGCTTGTCTTCCGTATAGTCCCTGATGTTTCGGAGCGTTACGGTAAGCAGCCCTTTTTCCCGGCCCCGTTTCAGGATGCTCTCGTTCAGCGGACCTTCGAGGATCCCCGGAAACAGGGTGAACACCTCGAAGTTCAGTCTGCGCATAGCCGGTGCATGTTCACTCATAGTTCCATCAGGCCGTCCATAAGGCGGATGACCATCCGCTTCGCCTGCCGGTCGACCTGCTTTACCACTTGGCGTATGGCAGGGAGGTAGATCTCTCTATTCCCCTGCTTCATGACATAGATGTCGTTGCTGCCGGTCTCAAAGATATCGACGATGATCCCGAGCGTTTCGCCTTCCTCGGAAACCACCTCCATGCCGATGAGTTCGTACCAGTAGTACCGGCCCTCGGGCAGCGGCATCACTTCCTGCTCGGGGATCTTGAGAAACCAGCCGTTCAGCGTCTTTGCCTGTTCCGGCGTGTCATAGCCTTTGAACAGCAAATAGGGCACTGCACCGGTGTACCGCACTGACTGCACATCGCACAGAATCTCTTTTCCCGATGGTGACACCAGGTACACGCTTTTCAGCTCCTGGAACCGCTCGGGGAAATCCGTCAGGGACTCGATCTTCATCTCGCCCTTGACGCCGAAGGGTTTCACTGCTTTGCCGATAGTTATGAGCATAGAAACCGAACCGCGCGTACAGAACCCGAATGCAGAGCGGTTTGCGATCTTAAATCCGCAATCCGAAATCCGCAATCCGAAATTGTCTTACTTCGCCGCCTCGGCATGCAGCTTCATGACCCCAGCCTTCGACAGCAGGGTTCTTACCGTATCAGAGGGCTGTGCGCCCTTCTTGAGCCAGTCGAGGGCCTTGGTCTGGTCGACCTTGATCTCCGCCGGCTTCTTGAGCGGATCATAGGTGCCGACCATCTCGATAAAACGACCATCGCGCGGCGACCGGGAATCCGCCACCACCAAACGGTAGTAAGGCTTCTTGTGGGTCCCCATTCTCTTCAATCTGATCTTTACTGCCATGTGCTCACCTCTTTCAATTTGAAAAGCTCAAATCTGGTTTGTATTAAAACGGCATCCTGCCACCGAGCATCTTGCCCATCTTGCCCATATTTCCCATTTTGCCGCTCATCATGGACTTCATCATCTTGCGCATCTCGGCGAACTGCTTGAGCAGCCGGTTCACGTCCTGGACCTGGGTGCCGCTGCCCTTGGCGATGCGCAGCCGGCGGTTTCCGTTGATGACCGTATAATCGGCCCGCTCTTTGGGGGTCATGGAACTGATGATCGCCTCGACCCGCCCCAGTTCCTTCTCGTTCACCTGAGCGTCCGGGAGCTTCATCTTGTTCATCCCCGGGATCATACCCATGATCTGTTCCAATCCGCCGAGCTTTTTTACCTGCTTCAGCTGGTTCCTGAAGTCATCGAGATCGAAGGAGTTCTTCTTGAGCTTCTTCGCAAGCTTGAGCGCCTCTTCCTGATCAACATGCTCCTGCGCCTTCTCGATCAGCGACATGATATCGCCCATGCCGAGGATACGCGAGGCCATGCGGTCCGGAAAAAACGGTTCGAGCGCATCGAGCTTTTCGCCCATACCCACGAACTTGAGCGGCTTGCCGGTGACCGCCCTGACCGAAAGTGCCGCGCCGCCGCGGGCGTCGCCGTCGAGCTTGGTCAGCACCACCCCATCGAATCCGATGGCGCTGTTGAACTTTTCGGCGATGTTCACGGCTTCCTGGCCGGTCATGGCGTCGGCCACGAACAGCGTCTCATGGGGCTTGACCGCGGCCTTGATCTGCCGGAGTTCCTCCATGAGCAACTCGTCTATCTGAAGCCTGCCCGCGGTGTCGAGGATAACGACCTCGAACAGGGATGCGTTCGCTTGTTTTACCGCTGCGCGGCAGATCGCGACCGGATCCTGGTCGTCCGATGCAAAGGCCTCTACCCCCACCTGCTTCGCGAGGGTCATGAGCTGCTGGACCGCCGCGGGCCTGCGCGTGTCGGCCGGAACCAGGAGTACCCGGCGCCCATCCTTTTTAAAGGACTTTGCGAGTTTGCCCGCGGTCGTTGTTTTACCCGACCCTTGCAGGCCGATCATCATGATGACCGTGGGCGGATTCGGTGACAGGTGGAGCTTTGCCTGCGTGCCGCCCAGAAGCGCCACGAGTTCCCCGTGAACGACCTTGACGACCTGCTGACCGGGGGTGAGGCTATCAAGAATTTCACGGCCTACGGCCCGTTCCTGAACGCGTCCGATAAAGTCCTTAACGACCTTGAAGTTGACATCAGCCTCAAGGAGCGCAAGACGCACCTCGCGCAGAGCGTCCCTTACATCATCTTCCTTAAGGACGCCCCTGCCTCGAAGCTTCTTGAAAACAGACTCTAATTTACCGCTTAAGGAATCAAACATAGAAAGCACCTGCTCTGAAAAAGAGTATTGAATATATAAGATAAAGCCATTATTGTCAAGGATTTTCTCTTCCCCAGGAACAGCGATAGAAAATGGGCAGGCCCTCTTGAAGCTTCCGCGACCGGTTTTTTGAAACCCGCCCTCCCTCTTTGACC
>JANPMZ010000193.1:0-9097 GCA_031427195.1 Nitrospirota bacterium | reverse complement strand
CGCCCTTATCCGATCCTTATCCGATTTCGCTTAGAAGCGCCTACTTCTGGTATCCGTGTCCAAAGGCCTTTTTCAGGATAAACCGCTTGCAATGTTCATTGTCCCGGATTAAAATTACTCCCTGACGCTGGACGATGCGCGTCTTCGTGACACCATATGGACGGATGAATAGGGAAACCTCTCATACCATGATCGACCTCAAAGGTCTTACACCAAAAGAGATTGATTTCTACTGTACCGACGAACTGGGGCAGCGGCCCGGCCAGGGCACGCGCGCGGCTGTGTGGCTTTTCCGGAAAAAGGCAGAGGACTTCGACCTGATGGCGGACCTCAACCGGCCCTTTCGCGAACAACTGAAACGTCATGCGCTGATCTCCCGGCTGGCGATCGAGCAGAGAAGCGCGTCCGAGGACGGGACCGAGAAGCTGCTCTATCGGCTGGATGACGGCAATAGCATAGAAGGTGTGCTCATCCCGGGGCCCGGTCGGCTCACGCTCTGCGTTTCAACTCAGGTCGGCTGCGCATCAGGCTGTGCCTTCTGCCGCACCGGTGCAAGCGGGCTCACGCGCAATCTCACCGCTGCCGAGCTCGTGAACCAGGTCTTTGCGGCGCAGAAGGTCGCTGTTGCTCCGATCACGAATATCGTGCTCATGGGCACCGGCGAACCGCTCAGCAATTATGAAGCGGTAAAGACCTTTGTTCAGGCGGCAACGGACCGGCACGGCATGGGCTTCTCGAACAGGAAGGTGACGCTCTCCACCTGCGGCCTTGCTCCGATGATCGAGAAGATGGCTGATGACCGGGAGATGGACGCGAGCCTGGCAGTGTCTTTGAACGCCGCCACGGACGCGGTGCGTGACAAGATCATGCCGGTGAACAAAACCTATCCCCTGGCGCGGCTCCTGCAGGCCCTTCATCATTACTGCACAACAACAGGCAGGACCGTGACGATTGAATATGTCTTGTTCAGGGGAGTAAACGATACCGACGAGGACGCAAACCGTCTCATGGAACTGCTCAAAGGACTGCCTTGCATGGTGAATGTGCTGCTGTTCAACCCCTTCCCGGGAGCGCCCTTCGAACGACCTGACGAAGAGCGGGTCTATGCCTTCAGGAACATGCTGTTGAACCATGGCTTCGTGGCAGTGGTAAGGAACAGCCGGGGCAAGGACATCAATGCCGCCTGCGGACAACTCAGGGCGGCAGCAACTGGCAACCAACCCCCGCGGTCATAGGGTGATCACCTGCCGACATCATGTCGGTTTTTTTCTGTATTACTGTAGCACAAAAAATCCACCGTGCTGACAAAATATTGCACCTGCGTAAACCTGCATAGCGTAATTAACAAACCAACTACACCAGCGACCGCAGCCGTTCAATGACCCCTGCCATGTCCTGCGGCGGCGGAGCGCTGAAGGTCATGGGGTGGCCGGTTTCCGGGTGAAACAGCGACAAGGACGCAGCATGAAGCATCTGGCGCTGCAGAGGCTCCTGCCCGACCTTTGCCGTTCTGGCGTCACCATAAACGCGGTCACCAAGCACGGGATGGCCGATATGGGCCATATGCACACGGATCTGGTGCGTTCGACCGGTCTTGATCTCGACCTCGACCAGCGTTGCCTGTTGAAATCGCTCCCTGACCCGGTAGAGGGTAAGTGCCTCCCGCGCCATGTTCGTATGAACGCTGATCTTTTTCCGCTCCCGCACATGCCTGCCAAGAGCGACATCGATGGTGCCTGATCCTTTTTTGATCACGCCGGCAACCAGCGCCAGATACCGCTTCTGCACCGACCGGTCCTTGAACTGCGCAGACAGTGAGCGGAGGGCCGACAGGGTCCGGGCGATCGCCAGCACGCCCGACGTATCCTTGTCAAGTCGGTGCACGATGCCGGCGCGTTCCCGTTCGGCTCCCGGCAGACCGGCCGAGGGCAGGCTTCCGTAATGATAGAGCAGCGCGTTCACCAGCGTACCCGTGAAGTTGCCCGGCGCCGGATGCACCACGATCCCGGGCGGCTTGTTCAGAATAATCAGCTGGCGGTCCTCATAGATCACGGAGAGGGCGATGGGCTCGGGCAGAACGTCATGGACTTTTTTCTCGGGCAGATCGATTGAAACACCTTCCCCGAGTTTGACCTTATAACCCGGTTTTTCGGTCTTCCGGTCCACGAGCGCGCGGCCTTCCCTGATCAGGGACTGGATGCGATTGCGGGAGACGTGCGGCTCGTAATGCCCGATGTAGATATCAAGGCGCTTGCCGACGTGCTTGTCCGTGACGGTGTGCGTTATGATGGGCATGAGCGATTCAACAGGCAGTGCGAACAACGGCCGATCCACCCTTTACGCTGCATTTTTTACTTTGCACGTGCGGTTCTTCGCAAGCTCCAGAGCATGACGATCGAGAGCGCTACCATGCCGATGGCGATGATCTGCGACGTGGAGATGATGCCGCCGAAGTAGAGGCCCCGCACGGCGTCGCCGCGATAGAATTCGATGATGAAGCGCAAAACGGCATAGAAGAGCGGGTAGAACCAGAACACCTGCCCGTCGAACCTCTTGAAGCGCGCGACCAGCAGCAGCAGGCCGAAGATCAGAAATTCGCCGCCTGATTCCATCAACTGCGTGGGCACGAGCGGGACGCCGAGCGGCGCCAGGGAATGCGGGTCGCTGAAGGTGATGCAGAAGGGGCCGCTGCAGGGCTCCCCGAAGCAGCAGCCGGCGAAAAAACAGCCGAGCCTGCCGAAGCCGTGTCCCAGTGCGATATAGGGGGCCATGATGTCGGCCGTTTTCCAGACCGGAAGCCGGTGTTTGCGCACATACCAGATGCCGACCGGCACTGCCGCCAGCAGGCCGCCGTAGAATACGAGGCCGCCTTTCCAGATGGCGAAGGCGTCCAGCGGGTTCCGGGAGAACTCCTGTAGATTCGTGAGCACATAGAGGATGCGGGACCCCACAATGGCGGCAAGCAGCAGGTACACGCCCATGTCGAGGATCCGGTCCGGATCAAGCCCTTCTTTCCGGGCCTGCCGCGAGGCCAGATACATGCTGATCAAAAAACCAATGCCGATCATGAGACCGTACATCCTAATCGGGATCGGCCCCAGGATCCAGGCGCCGAAGTCGATTCTGGGTATTTCAAATAAGATGGGATGCATGGTCTTCCTTCCGGTAAAAATCCTGAGCGCTCAGTTCCTAGCAATTTCTAAAACCTTTTTGACTGGATAACAAGATTTACATGATGAAATGCTTTTATCGGATTTTATCCTGTTATCCTGTCAAAGCTTTTCTTTACGATTTGTCTGAGTTAGGATTTAGCGTTTTCTGCATGCTTTTTCGTAAACAGCATATCCACGAACAGCAAAACAACGCCCGCGGAGATAGCCGAGTCTGCAATATTGAACGACGGCCAGTAGAAATCTTTCACGTACCACTGGATGAAATCGACGACCTCGGCATAGCGGAGCCGGTCGATCAGATTGCCCACAGCCCCGCCTGCAATCAGGGAAAAGGCGATGATCTGCAAGCGCTCTTTTGTGGTCCTGATGAGGAAACCGATGACGGCCACGGCTATGACCGTCACGGAAATGAAGAACAGGCCCCGCCAGATACCCGGCATATTGGCAAGTATCCCGAACGCCGCGCCCTTATTCCTGACATGCGTCAGGTTAAAGAAACCCGGGACGACCGTGATCGTCTCATACAGACGAATGTGCTTCTCGACCAGGTACTTCGTTGCCTGATCAAGGATGAGGATAAGGCCGATGATCGTACCAACCCAATAGTATTTATTCTTCAATCAAGACTCCCTTGCAAAAAAGCTCGCCCTGGCTTCCCGATAGAACCATTCGGGAATGACGATTTTGATTTAATCCGAAATCCGAAATCCGCAATGCCCCTATAGGTTTCCCGCGCACCTGCCGCAGACCTCGGGATGGTCTTTTACCGCACCCACGGTCTCGCTGTACATCCAGCACCGGCCGCACTTCACGCCTCGTGCCGGGCCAGCCGTGATACGGAGCCCCTTCACTGCCTCGCTCGTATAGGCGTCTGCGGGTGCGTCAGTTTCGTTCGCGACCGTCACCTGCGAAACAATGAAAATGAACGCCAGGTCGTTCTCGTAGCTCTTCAGGAACGCAGCAAGTTCCGGCGCGGCGTAGAGCGTGACCCCGGCATCCAGCGAATGGCCGATCTTCTTGTCGCGCCGGAGCGCCTCAAGCACCTTGGCTGCTTCGCCGCGCACAGCGAGGATCCGGTCCCAGCGCTCCGCAAGTACTACGTCCAGGTACTTTTGCTCAACCGCGGGAAAGGGCGCGAGAAATACGCTCTTTGCACCGGAGCTTTCCTTCATATAGCTCCAGACCTCGTCCGCGGTGAACGAGAGCACCGGCGCCATGAGCCGAATCATGGACGAAAGGATCGCATGCAGCGTGGTCTGGCCCGAGCGGCGCTCAGGGGATGTTGTTTTCGCCGTATACAGCCGGTCTTTGAGGATATCGAGGTAGAACGAACTCATATCCACGGCACAAAAGTTATGAAGCGAATGAAACACTATATGGAACTCGAACTCATCATAGGCCTTTTCCACGCGCTGAACAAGCAGTTGCAGCCGATGCAAGGCCCACCGGTCGATTTCGAGCAGATCAGCATCCGCGACCTTGTCAATGGCCGGATCGAAGTCGGACAGGTTGCCGAGCAAATAGCGGCTGGTATTCCTGATCCTGCGGTACGCTTCCGCAAGATGCGTCAGGATCTCCTGCGAGATCCTGACGTCGTCGCGGTAATCCGCGGCCGACACCCAGAGCCGAAGCACCTCGGCGCCGTACTTGTCGATCACCTCCTGCGGCGCGACCACGTTGCCCGAGGACTTGCTCATCTTCTTGCCCGAACCGTCCACGGTAAATCCGTGCGTCAGCACGGTCCGGTAGGGCGCCTGGCCCGTTGTCGCCACCGAGGTGAGCAGGGAGGACTGGAACCAGCCCCGGTGCTGATCGCTGCCTTCGAGGTACATATCAGCCGGCCAGGAAAGCTCCTTGCGCTGCCTGAGCACCGCCGCATGGCTCACGCCGGAATCGAACCACACGTCAAGGATGTCCATTTCCTTGGCAAGCTCCCTGCTGTTGCATTTTTTGCATGTCGTGCCTGAGGGAAGCAGTTCCGTCGGTGTCCGAACAAACCAGGCATCAGCCCCTTCTTTTTCCACGATGTCCGCAACATGGTCTACGACCTTCTGGTCGAGCAGCAGTTCGTTACACTTCGTGCAGGTAAAAGCGATGATCGGCACACCCCAGGCCCGCTGGCGCGAGATGCACCAGTCCGGCCGGTTCTCCATCATGCCCAGGATGCGGTCCTTGCCCCAGGTCGGCACCCAGGTTACTTTATGGATATTCTCAAGGGTCTTTTTGTGGAGGTCGTTGGTCTTCATGGAGATGAACCACTGCTCCGTGGCGCGGAAGATCACCGGGCTCTTGCAGCGCCAGCAGTGCGGATAGGAGTGTGAGATTTTCTCTTCCGCCATGAGCGCGTTCTTGCTCTTGAGCAGTTCGATGATTCCCTTGTTGGCCTTGAACACGTACTGTCCCGCGAAATCGCCCGCTTCTTTCGTGAACACGCCTTTATGGTCAACGGGAGCATAGATGTCGAGGCCGTACAAGAGCCCTGCCTCGTAGTCTTCCTGTCCATGGCCCGGCGCCGTATGCACTGCGCCCGTCCCTGCTTCCAGGGTCACATGATGGCCCGTGATCACCAGGGAATCGCGCTCGATAAAGGGATGGCGCGCTTTCAGCCCTTCGAGCTTTTTGCCTTTGAACTTCTCGATGACCGTGTGGTCCTTCACACCGAATTTTTCGAGCGACTGCGGAAGCAGACCTTCGGCAAGGATCAGCACTTGTCCGTTCGTCTCGACGGCAACGTAGTCGAATGCCGGATGGAGCGCAACTGCCAGGTTCGCGATCAGGGTCCAGGGCGTCGTGGTCCAGATGACGATTGAAACTTTTTTACCTTTGAGCGACGGCAGCGCCTTCGCTGCTTCAGGCAGATCGAAGCGCACATACACCGACGGCGACTCGTGGTCCCCGTACTCCACCTCCGCCTCTGCCAGCGCGGTCTCGCAGGACCCGCACCAGTAAACCGGCTTCTTTCCTTTATAGACGCCCTTGTTCCCCACGAACTTGCCGAACTCGCGCACGATGGCGGCCTCATAAGCAAAGTTCATCGTGAGGTAGGGATGGTCCCAGTCGCCGAACACGCCGAGCCGTTTGAACTCCTCACGCTGGATGTCGATGAACTTCTCGGCATATTCGCGGCAGAGCTTGCGGATCTCGTTCTGGCTCATGCCCTCTTTTTTGGAGCCCAGGCTCTTCAACACCTGGTGCTCGATCGGCAGGCCGTGGCAGTCCCAGCCCGGCACATAGGGGCTCCGGTAGCCGCTCATGGACTTGAACTTGACGATGACGTCCTTCAGAATCTTGTTCAGCGCATGGCCGATGTGGATATGGCCGTTGGCGTAGGGCGGGCCGTCGTGCAGAATATAGCTCTTCCGGTCACGGGCCTGCTCCAGCATGAGGTCGTAGGTCTTTTCCTGCTGCCACTTCCCGATCATGCGCGGCTCAAGGTCCTTGAGGTTCGCCTTCATGGGAAAATCGGTCTTTGGTAAATTGAGGGTAAGCTTGTAATCCATCAGCACGTTCTCCGCTTCTCTAATCCGCAATCCGAAATCCGCAATCCGAAATTGTCGTAGTTAATCGTCCGCTTCGTCCTGTTTCTTTTTCGGCGCTGTTTCTTCGCCCTGGTCGAGCAAATAGAACTGACCTGCCTTCGGGCCGTTGTGCACGTCAGCATACTGAGTCGGTTCCGTGCCTTTGCGGAACACATCGCCCACGGCATCGGCGGCGCCTTCACGTGCCAGCAGCCCGCTCGTGGGATCGATCTTCACGAACACCACGTTCTCGGGCGCGACAAAATCTTCAACCGGCTTGCCCGCCAATGCCCGGGCCATGACCGGGATCCAGATCGGGAGCGCTGCGCGGGCGCCGGTCTCTCTGTCGCCGAGGGACGCCTGGGAATTGTCATACCCGACCCACACGCCAGTCACCATGCTCGTCGCGTAGCCCACGAACCAGGCATCCACATAGTTGTTCGTGGTGCCGGTCTTGCCGGCCAGGGGCTTTTCCAGCGATGTCGCGCCGCGCCCCGTGCCCTCGTCCACCACGCTCTTTAAGAGGCTCGTGACCAGGTAGGCCGTGGTCGGATCAATGGCCTCCTTTGGCTCGGGCTGATAACTTTCGAGCACAACGCCCTTCCCGTCGACAATGCTCATGATGATGATCGGCTCCGTGCGCACTCCCTGGGAAGCGAAGGTCGCATAAGCGGAGGTGAGCTCCAGCGGCGTCACCGCCGAGGAACCGAGAGCGGTCGTGTAATCGTAGCTGATCGGGCTTGTGATGCCGGCTTTTCGGGCGAACTCAATGGTCTTGTCCAGGCCGATCTTCTCAAGCAAACCGACGGTCACGGCATTCCGCGACAAGGCCAGCGCCGTTCTCATCCGCATGGGACCCAGAAACCGGTCGTCGTAGTTCGTCGGCTTCCAGGTCTTCTTCTCAAACTCGCTCTTTTCGTGGATCACCGGCAGGTCCATGAGGATCGAAGCCGGCGTGAACCCGTTCTCGAGCGCGGCGCCGTAAATAAAAGGCTTAAAGGAAGAGCCGGGCTGCCGCAGCGCCTCGGTAGCGTGGTTGAAACCGCCTTCCACAAAATCATACCCGCCGACCAGTGCCCGCACGTAGCCCGTATAGGGCTCAATGGACACCACGGCGCCCTCCACGAGCGGCGCCTGGTCGAGGAAGAACGTTGCCATCTGCTTCTTCTTGTCAAAGTCCTTCAAGCGGACCTTGATGATGTCTCCGGGCTGGACGATTTCATTGGGTTTCTTGAATTCGTCGGGCTCGTCCCTGTTCTTTTTCGGTTTAAGGAGCGCCCAGGCCATGCCGTCCTGCATGATATAGCCAATCATGCCGCGGCCCTTGACCGTAATGTAGTAATCGCCGATATCGAGCACATGGGCGTTGAAGATCTCGCCGGGCTTCGCCATCACCCGGATCGCGCTCATCTGAAGGGGGTTCGGTTTGAGCGCCTTGAAGCCCACCTTGCCGCGAAAGCCCTGGCGTTTGTCGAGCGCGCGCAGGCCCTCCTTGAGCGATGCCACGGCAGCGCGCTGCAGGTCCATATCAATGGCGGTATAGACCTTGATCCCGCCTTCGTAGAGCCGGTCGGCGCCGTACTTGGCCTCCACATACCTGCGCACGTAGTCCACCAGATGCGGCGCCGGCTCCTCCTGCGACCGGAGGTTCTCCAGGTTCAGCGGCTGGTCATAGATCTGCGCGCTCTGTTCCTCCGTCAGGTACTGCTCGTCCACCATGCGCTGCAGCACCTGGCGCTGGCGGAGCTTGGTCAGGTCCACATCGCTGTAGGGCGAATAGACCATGGGCGCCTTGGGCAAGCCGGCGAGAAGCGCGGCCTCGGCCTGGTTGATCTCCCAGATGTTCTTGCCGAAATAGGTCTTGGCCGCATTCTGCACGCCATAGGCGCCGTGACCGAAATAAACCTTGTTGAAATAAAGTTCGAGGATCTCGTCCTTCGTGATCTCCTTCTCCAGCCGCCGGGCAAGGATCACTTCCTTGATCTTGCGCGTAAAGCTCCGCTCCGACGAAAGGAACACCACCTTGGTGAGCTGCTGCGTGATCGTGCTGCCGCCCTGTTTGAGCTTGACCGCAATGATGTCCTTGAGCGCCGCGCGCAGGATGCCGCGGTAGTCAAGACCCTTGTGCTGATAGAAACGCGGATCCTCGGTGGCAAGCAACGCGTCCTTCAGGAACTTCGGGATGCGGGCAAGCGGCACATAGGCGCCCTTCTCGATCTTGATCTGACCGAGCAACCGCCCGTCCTCGGCGAGGATGACCGTGCCGGCGCTCGGTTTGTAGTCCTTGAGCGATTCAACGGTGGGCAGCCCGAAGGAGAAATAGAAGAACGAAAGCGCGACCAGAAGAACACCGGCGCCGAAGGCGATCCCGAGGAGCTTCAAGGCTTTTTTGGGCGTAAGGGCATT
>JANPMZ010000192.1:0-6326 GCA_031427195.1 Nitrospirota bacterium | reverse complement strand
GCATTGGGGACGTTGATGCATTTAGGGCATAACTTTAACCTGACGATAGCCCTTCCGCCCTTTCCACTGCACGATTGATACTGGTGGTATTGACGCCCAAATGACGCGCGATTTCCGCGCCCGGGCGTGGTTGGTACCTTCTCTATCGAATTGCCATACCGATTCTGTCCCAGCGAACGTGGCTATTCGTCTTATCCCACGACCAGTAAATACTATGCGCGATGCCTTTTATCCTGCCCTGTTCTACAAATCCGAAATATCGGCTGTCCTGACTTTTATCACGATTATCTCCGAGAACAAAATATGAGTTATTCGGCACAACTACCTCACTGTAATTACTCCAAGAAGATGGTTTTGTGGAATTATCAAGATCAGGTTGTTTCAAATAAGGTTCGCTTACCGCGTCTCCATTAACATAGAGTATCGCGTCACGCATCTCAACTCGATCACCGCCGATAGCAACAACCCGCTTCAAGAAGTTCTTCTCCGGGTCTTTAGGATATTCAAAAACAACAATATCGCCCCTCTTCGGGATACGCGCTTTGGAGCTTCGATCAACTAGCAAGTGATCTCCAATCAGCAACGTTGGCTCCATACTTGCTGTCGGAAATTTGAACGCTTCAATGACGTTGTTTTTTATATAATCAGTAAGAAAGTGATTAACGACTGCAAACAATATCACTACGCCGACATATAGGTAGATGTTGTTATATTTTTTCGGTGTATAATCATTGCTGAGTTTCTTCGCAACCACGATTGAATCTGCGACGACATAGATGTAATAAACAGCTGCGACCGCTACCATCGTGAAGAGTGTTAGTATTGATAATCCATGAGAGGCTACAAAATAAAAAAGAGAAACAGAGCAATAACCAATGAGAATAACGAAAAGGCCTTTTTTCATTTGTCCATTGTAAATCTGCCCTAAACCGGCATTGACTAAACTCAGCAAGCCTGCCACCCACCACGCTCTTGGTTTATTCATAAGATCAGATGCTCCTTTTTGAAAACCAACCAGTTATTTACTATCCCCCATAGCAAACACCGGATTTCCGGTATTTGCTAGTTGAGCAAGGAACATGCCAAACTACTCGCAGTGTCTTGGATGAATATAGGCTTGATCCCATGTTTTGTCAACGACAGCGATGGGGTAATTTAAGGGTATTACAATGAATGCAGAATGAAACATGATCTGTTTCAAAGAAGTGCAACTACAACAACTTCAGGAAGAAACCTATTATTTTTCACATTCATGGTAACGCTGAGAGGAGGATACACCTCGATACAAGACTAGCTGACACTAAACAGGATTATCCGAAGCGGGTTCACTGGGTTACGCGGCCGGAGACAAGGCGATCAGAATACAAAGGACAAGCGCAACCAGACCTGCAAAATTCCGGAAGAACAGGTTCATAAAATGAAGTATCCGCCCGGCGACTGGCCGCCGCCCTTCAATACTACAGCAAACCGGCGATCGAGGCCTTGGCGAAATCGAGCAACTGCGACGGCAATACGCCGATGTAGATGACGAAGGACGCCGAAATGGCCAGCGCAAGCGCAAGCGACGGCGCTTTGGAAATCTCGAAGGACCCGACGGGGTCCTTCATGTACATGACCATGATGACGCGCAGATAGAAATAGGCGCTGATGGAGGAGAGCAGGACGCCAACAACGGCAAGCCAGATAAGACCTGCCTGCACAGCGGACTGGAAGAGGTAGAACTTGCCGACAAAGCCTGCTGTGGGTGGTATGCCCGTGAGCGAGAACATGAAAATGAGCATGAGGAAGGCAGCGGTCTTATTGGTCTTGCCCAGGCCGGCAAAGTCCGAGATCTCCTCGCCCCGCTTCCCTGCCTTGCGCAGCATGATCACCACGCCGAAGGCTCCCATGTTCATGAGCGCGTAAATGCAGACATAGAGCATGACGCTCGCGGCGCCGTCGGGGCCGCCGGCGGCCAGACCAACGAGCGCGTAACCCGCATGCGCAATGGATGAATAGGCGAGCATGCGCTTGATGTTCGTTTGCGACAAGGCCATGATGTTCCCGACAGCCATGGTTAAAACGGCCAGACCCGCCAAGATCGTTGTCGACTGCTCATGGAGCGGCTGGAGCGCATACAGGAAGACCCTGAGCAGCACGGCAAAGCCGGCGACCTTCGGGCCGGCGGACATGAACGCCGTGACCGACGTGGGCGCCCCTTCGTACACGTCCGGCGCCCACATGTGAAACGGCGCGGCAGCCACCTTGAATCCGAAGCTCACGACAAGCATGATCATGGCCAGCATCAGGACCGGGTTCGTCAGGTCAGCCGTCTGGAGGAACAGGAGGATGCCGGCCAGGTTCGTAGTGCCCGTGATCCCGTACATCAGCGACATGCCGTAGAGCATGATCCCCGACGAGAAGGCGCCCAGGAGCAGATACTTGATGGCCGCTTCATTGGAACGGTTGCTGCCCCGCATGAACCCGACGAGGACATAGAGCGAAAGGGCCATGAGCTCGAGGCCGAGATACAGCGTAATGAGGTCCCCGGCCGAGGCCATGAGCATCATGCCGCTCGTGGCAAAAAGCATCAGCGCATAATACTCGCCGCGGTGGATGTCCTCTTCCTTGAGGTAATTGATGGAAACGAGAATGCCGAGGGCGCAGGCGCTGTAAAACACGAATTTGAAGTACGTCGAGAACGGATCGATGAGGAACGTTCCCGAGAACACGGTGCTGGTGACGCCGATGGCGCCATAGCTCGCCACGGCGGCAAGGGATACGCAACCGAGGCTGAACCATCCGAGGTATCCTTTATATTGCTTGTCCGCGAAAAAATCGAGGATCAACACCAGCAGGCCGCCGGCGATGATAATGAGCTCCGGTGCAAGGTGCATCATGGATTCTGTTATTTCCTGGATCGGGCTGGACATCGATATCTCCTCACGGACCACTCTGGGATAAAATCCTGAAGCGTTACTTCCCGAGCAGGGAATCCACCGCCTGGGCCATGGCCGGGACGTGCTGGGCCTTGGCATTCACCTGCTGAATAAGATTGGATGCGGACACATGGATCATCTGGAGCGCCGCGTTCGGATACAAGCCGATGAAGAAGACCAGGAACACCAGCGGCAGCGCCGCGGCGATCTCCCGCAGGTTCATATCAGCAAGATGTTCGTTATGCGGGTTCGTGATCTTGCCAAAGGCCACGCGCTGATAGAGCCAGAGCATGTATCCCGCGCCAAGAATGATCCCGAGCGAGGCGATCACGGCATAGGGTTTATAGTGCATGAACGCGCCAAGCAGGATGGCGAACTCGCTGATGAAACCGTTCGTGCCCGGCAAGCCGATGGACGAGAAGGTGATGATCAGCAGGAAGGTGGCATAGACCGGCACTTTTGACGCGATGCCGCCGTAGTCGGCGATCACCCGCGTATGGGTCCGCTCGTAGATCACGCCCACGGCAAGGAACAGCGCTCCGGTCGAGATGCCGTGGTTCAGCATCTGCAGGATCCCGCCCTCAAGCCCCTGGCTGTTCAGGGTAAAGATGCCGAGAGTAACAAAACCCATATGGCTGACGCTCGAGTAGGCGATCAGCTTCTTGAAGTCCGTCTGCGCAAAGGCCATGTAGGCCCCGTAAATGATCGCGACCACCGAGAGCACCATGATGGCCGGGGTCCAGGCGAGCGCAGCGTCCGGGAAAAAGGGCAGCGAGAACCGGAGAAAGCCGTAGGCTCCCATCTTGATCAGAATGCCGGCCAGGATGATGCTGCCCGCGGTGGGCGCTTCCACGTGAGCGTCGGGCAGCCAGGTGTGGAGCGGGAACATCGGCACTTTGACCGCGAAGGCCGCGAAAAAGGCCGCAAACGCCAGCATCTGGAAGGTATAGGTGAACTGGTGGTCCATGATCGCCAGCACATCGAAGGTCTTGCCCGCGGCAACGTAAATAGCCATGATGGCGATGAGCATGAGCACGCTGCCCACGAGCGTGAATAGAAAGAACTTGATGGCCGCGTAGAGCCGGTTCGGCCCGCCCCAGATGCCGATCAGCAGATACATGGGGATGAGCATGGCTTCCCAGAAGATATAGAACAGGAAGAGGTCGAGTGAGGTGAAGACGCCGATCATGCCCGCTTCGAGGAACAGGATGGCGATCATGAACTCCCGCACCCGGTCCTGAATGGCGGTCCAGGACACCATGATCGAAATGACCGTCAGGAGCGCTGTCAAGGCCACAAAGAGGATGCTGATGCCGTCAACGCCGAGCTTGTAATTAATGCCCCAGGCGGCGATCCAGGGCAGGTTCTCGCCGAACTGCATGTTCGCGGTCGTGGTGTCAAAACCCGTGAGCAGCGGCAGGCAGAGCGCGAGCTCGATTGCCGCGACGCTGACGGCGACCCAGCGCACTGTTTCGGCGTTCCTGATGAACAGCAGAATGAACGAACCGATCACGGGAATGAAGATCAGGAGGCTCAACAGCGGATATCCGAGCTGGTTCGGGATCAATTCAAGCATGGACCTGACTCCTTTGGCAAATGGTTACTGATGTCAACGCATACCACGAGGCATCTATTTTCACTGATGAACTGCTCCCTGCTAACGCAGAACGTAGTACAACCCCACGAGGACCACGAGACCGAGCCCCATGGTAAAAGCGTACTGCTGCACATAGCCGGTCTGAAGCTTCCGGCTCCGCTCGCTCGTTGAACTGATCACCTGCGCGAGGCCGTTCACCGCACCGTCGATGATCTTGACGTCGCCGATGGTATACAGGACCTTCGCCAGTTTGTGGACCAGGCCGTCGACAAAGAGGTAATTGTACACTTCATCAACCCGGTATTTATTGAGGAGCAGTGTGTAAGCGCCCTTATACTTCTCCGCCCAGTAAGCGGGCCGGGAAGGGTTCTGTACGTACCATACGTATGCGCCCCTGATACCGGACGCGGCAACTATAACCGAGAAGACCATCAACCCAAGTTCCAGCCAATGGCTTTCGGCGCCCGCAGAAGCCGCATGATGGGGAAAAAGCGGTGAAAGAAAATCAGCGAACAGGTTCGCATGGGGAATGATCGCCCCCGGCATCCCGATCCAGCCGATGACCACGGAGAAGAAGGCGAGGATCATGAGCGGGACCGTCATGACCTTCGGAGACTCATGCACATGGTGCTCGACCTCGCGGTCCATGCGGGATTTTCCGTAGAAAGTCATATAGATCAGCCGGAATGAATAGAAGGCCGTCATGAAGGCGGCGGCCACGCCAAGGACCCACAATCCGCGGCCCAGCGTCGAGGCATTGTACGCGCTCCAGAGGATCTCATCCTTGCTGAAGAAGCCGGCAAAGGGAAAGATCCCGGCCAGAGCAAGCGATCCGATGATGAACACGGCATGGGTGATTTTGATCCTGGACTTGAGCGCGCCCATGTTGCGCATATCCTGTTCGCCCGACATCGCATGGATCACGCTGCCCGAGGCAAGGAACAGGAGTCCCTTGAAGAATGCATGGGTCGTAAGGTGAAAGATGCCGGCCGAGAACGCCCCGACCCCGAGTCCCAGGAACATATAGCCGAGCTGACTGATCGTGGAATAGGCGATGACGCGCTTGATGTCATTCTGCACGAGGCCGATGGTCGCGGCAAAAACCGCGGTCAGCCCGCCTACGATCGCCACGGTGTTCATCGCTGTTTCGGATAGCGCGAAGATCGGCGCACAGCGCGCCACCATGAAGACGCCGGCGGTGACCATGGTCGCTGCATGGATCAGAGCGCTGACCGGCGTGGGGCCTTCCATGGCGTCCGGGAGCCAGACGTAGAGCGGAAGCTGGGCGGACTTGCCTATCGCTCCCACAAACAGCAGCAGCGCGATCAGGGTAATAACGCTGATCTCTGAACCGAAGAGCACATAGTTGAAATTGGCTGTTGGATCGGAAACGGCCTTGAAGACCCCGGCGAAGTCCAGGGTGCCGAAGGTGACAAAGATCAGGAACATGCCGAGCAGGAAACCAAAGTCGCCCACGCGGTTCACCACAAAAGCCTTGATACCGGCATCGGAGGCCGATTTTTTCTCATACCAGAAGCCGATGAGCAGGTAGGAGCAGAGGCCGACCCCTTCCCAGCCCACGAACATGAGCAGAAAACTGTTGGCCATGACCAGCACCAGCATGAAGAAGGTGAAGAGCGAGAGGTATGCAAAGAACCGGGCATAGCCCTTGTCGCCATGCATATATCCCACGGAGTAGATGTGAATAAGGGAACTGAGCGTGGTCACGACCAGGAGCATGACCGCCGTCAACTGGTCGATCTGCAGCCCCACATTCACCGAGAGCGTCCCGATGGAGATCCAGGAGTAGA
>JANPMZ010000191.1:0-5509 GCA_031427195.1 Nitrospirota bacterium | reverse complement strand
GACGCGGTACTTGACGCGCTGCTTACGCAGGACCCCATGAGCCGGGTGGCCTGCGAGACGCTTTTGACCACCGGCCTTGTCATGGTGGCAGGTGAGATCACGACCAAGGGCTATGTCGAGATACCGGACATCGTCCGGCAGACCATCAAGGAGATTGGGTACACCCGTGCAAAGTACGGGTTCGATTACGAGACCTGCGCGGTCATCACGTCGGTTCACTCCCAGTCTCCCGACATCGCCATGGGCGTGGACACCGGCGGCGCGGGGGACCAGGGCCTCATGTTCGGCTATGCCTGCGACGAGACGCCGGAACTCATGCCCATGACCATCATGCTTGCGCACAAACTGACCCGCCGCCTTTCAGAAGTGCGGAAAAAAGAGATACTTCCTTATCTGAGGCCGGACGGCAAGTCCCAGGTGACCATCGAATACAAGGAGGGCAAACCCTACCGGCTCCATACGATCGTGGTTTCCTCACAGCACAGCCCCGATGTGACGCTCAAGCAGTTGCGCAGAGAGATCATCGAAAAGGTCATCCTTCCGGTGCTCCCGAAGAAACTGCTCGATGAGAAAACCATTATCTATCATATCAACCCCACCGGCAGGTTCGTGACCGGCGGCCCCATGGGCGATACAGGTCTCACGGGCCGCAAAATCATCGTCGATACCTACGGCGGCGTGGGAAGCCACGGCGGCGGCTGCTTCTCGGGCAAGGACCCGACGAAGGTCGACCGTTCGGCATCCTACATGGCCCGCTATGTTGCCAAGAACATCGTGGCAGCCGGGCTCTGCTCTGAGGTCGAGGTCCAGCTGGCCTATGCCATTGGTATTCCCGAGCCGGTTTCCATCCATGTCGACGATTTCGGCACGGGCAAGATCCACCATGACAAGCTCGTCCAGATCATCAGAAAGAACTTTGACATGACGCCCAAGGGCATTGTGAAAACGCTGAACCTTAGGCGGCCTATTTACAAGAAGACCGCGGCCTACGGCCACTTCGGCAGGACCGAGCCTGAGTTTACCTGGGAAAAGACGGACAAGGCTGCAAAGCTCAAAAAGGACGCGGGAGTGAAATAATTGCGGATTGCGGAATTCGGATTGCGGATTGAAAACCTAAATCTATTCTGCATACTATAAGAATTACGTAGGGGCAGCCCTGTGTGGCTGCCCTCAACATTGTGTGACTTATACTATAATGGAGAACTTTATGTCTACTAAAGACTACGTCATCGCCGACATCAACCTGGCTTCGTGGGGCCGCAAAGAAATCGCCATCGCCGAAACTGAAATGCCCGGCCTGATGGCGATCCGTGAGGAGTTCGCCAAGACCCAGCCGCTGAAAGGCGCGCGCATTACCGGGTCGCTGCACATGACCATCCAGACCGCCGTGCTGATCGAGACGCTGAAGGCGCTCGGCGCGGAAATCCGCTGGGCTTCATGCAACATCTTCTCGACCCAGGACCATGCTGCCGCTGCTATCGCCGCGGGCGGCACGCCGGTGTTCGCGGTCAAGGGCGAAACGCTGATCGAGTACTGGGATTATACGCACCGCATCTTTGAATGGGCGGATGGCGGTTTGACCAACATGATTCTGGACGACGGCGGCGATGCAACGCTGCTGCTGCACCTGGGCGCACGCGCTGAAAAAGACGCATCGCTCATCAGCAAGCCGACTTCCGAAGAAGAAACCATCTTGTTCGCTTCGATCAAGGCCAAGCTGGCAACCGACAAGACCTGGTATTCCAGGCGCCTCGCCGCCGTGAAGGGTGTGACCGAGGAAACCACCACCGGCGTGCACCGTTTGTACCAGATGCATGCGCGCGGCGAACTGAAATTCCCCGGCATCAACGTGAACGATTCCGTCACCAAGTCCAAGTTCGACAACCTGTACGGTTGCCGCGAATCGCTGGTGGACGGCATCAAGCGCGCCACCGACGTGATGATTGCGGGCAAGATCGCGGTAATCTGCGGTTACGGCGACGTGGGCAAGGGCTCTGCGCAAGCCATGCGCGCGTTGTCGGCGCAAGTGTGGGTCACCGAAATTGACCCGATCTGCGCACTGCAAGCCGCGATGGAAGGCTACCGCGTAGTGACCATGGAATACGCCGCCGACAAGGCCAACATCTTCGTCACCACCACCGGCAACTTCCACGTCATCACCCACGACCACATGGTGAAGATGAAGAACAACTCCATCGTGTGCAACATCGGCCACTTTGACAACGAAATTGACGTTGCCTCGCTGGAAAAATACCAGTGGGAAGAAATTAAGCCACAGGTCGACCACGTTATTTTCCCTGACGGCAAGCGCATTATCCTGCTGGCCAAGGGGCGTCTGGTGAACCTGGGTTGCGGCACCGGCCATCCGTCCTACGTGATGAGCTCTTCTTTCGCCAACCAGACCATCGCGCAGATCGAGCTGTGGATTGAAGAGCAGAAGGGCTCCAACAAGTATCCGATTGGTGTGTATACGCTGCCCAAACACCTCGACGAAAAAGTCGCGCGTTTGCAACTGAAGACGCTGAACGCGCAACTGTCCGAGCTGACCGACCAGCAGGCCGCTTACATCAACGTGCCGAAGCAAGGCCCGTACAAGTCGGAGCACTACCGCTACTAAACGGGCGGTGATTGGGCGAAAACAGTAATCAGGAGACAGTAGCCAGGAGCCAGGAGTGACGGGTAAAGAATAAGAAATTATTCTGTAATCCGATTCCTGGCTCTTGTTTTTTATTTATGAAAAACTATTTAAAAATCGTTTTTGCCATGTTCATCTGGAGCACCTGGGGGCTCCTGATCCGCTGGATGGAGCTTCCGCCGGTCGTCGTGCTTTTCTATACATCGCTCATTGCCGGGATCATCGTCCCGGTGGTTCTGAAGATGCGGGGAGATTTTCCGGATAATATCTTTACGCTCCATGCCTGGCAGCTCTATGCCGGACTCGCAGTGGCGTCGATACTTAATAACCTCACGTATTTTTACGCCCTGGGGCATACCACGATATCCAATGCCATTTTTACCCACTATACCGCGCCGGTGATCGTTGCCGTGCTCGCGCCTTTCATGATCGCAGAGCGGCTGCAGCGGGTGACGCTGATATCGCTGCCCCTAGCGGCAGCGGGTATGGCCATGATCGTTTTTGCGAACGGAGGACTGAGCATCGACCGTGCACAGTTGCCCGGCGTCCTGGCAGGCACTGCATCGGGTGTAGGATACGCGTTTGTCATCATCTTTTCCCGAAAACTGAGCCAGTTGCTGCTGCACCAGAAAGCGATCATTGTGCTGCTCTGGATAACGATCATCGCCACGGCCCCGGCAGCGCTGTCCGTGGAGCATACGATCAACATGCGCTCGGGGATACTGTTGCTCATCACGGGGCTGCTACATTCTACGACTGCGCCGCTCATGTATTTCAGCGCCCTGCGAAAGGTGCTGGCCCAGCATGCCGCAATCCTCGGGTATATTGAACCCCTTGCCGCCATACCTCTTGCGTTTCTTTTTTTGGCAGAAACGCCTCCTTTTGCCGCCTTGATCGGCGGTTTCCTTATTCTTCTCTCCGGCGCTCTCGTCATGCGCGCACATGATGGTCGGCCTGAGCAGGAGAAATAAGCGGCGCTGACCGCTGAGCACGTTTATCCTCTCATTACCTCCAATTGAACGCTTGCACTTCGTTCATTTTCAGCTATACTTCCTTCACAGGACCTTCGGGTCTGTACGTTTGGTCCGGAAGTGAAACGTGATCTTGAACTGCTGCATGATGCATGATGAAAGGGGAACGTATGAAGAAAATATTTATTTCCGTTCTGTTTGCAGTTACCGCAGTGAGTACCTCCGTGCTGTTGACAGGTGGTGTTGAAGCCGCACCGTTGACGGGCGAGGCGCTCTTCAAGCAGCATTGTTCCGTTTGTCATGTGAACGGAGGGAACCTGATTGCGCCGCAGAAAACCCTTCACAAAAAGGACCGCGAAAAAAATAACATAAAGTCCCCCGAAGCGATCATCAAGACCATGAGAATTCCCGGGCCGGGGATGACGCAGTTTACCGAGAAGACAATCCCTGAAAAAGACGCCAGGGCGATCGCCGAGTATATTATTACAACCTTCAAATAATACGATCTCGGCAGGAGGGGAACCTGTTCCTCTCCTCTCGTTTTCCTCCCGCCTGCCGGACGGTTTTATTCATCTTGCTGCTTATCTTCCCTTTATCTATAATACTGACAGAGGGTAACCTTCGGCACTTTTCATGAACCGGGAGCCGTTCTCATGAAGCTGTTTGTGGTTATTATTTCTTTGATGGTCGCATTCTTTGCGCGGAGCGCACAGGCGCAGGAAATGCCGCTCTGGGAAGTTGGTGCTGGATTGACCGGCCTGAGCCTGCCGGAATATCGGGGGGCTGATCGCCAGCGCGTTTTTCTGCTCCCGTTCCCTTATCTTGTTTATCGCGGCAAACTGCTGAGGGTGGACCGGAAGGGTATTAACGGCCTTCTGTTCGAATCTGACCGCGTGCGGCTTAATATGAGCTTTGATGCCGGCGCACCGGTCAGGAGCAGCGGGAACAGTGTACGCACGGGCATGAGTGACCTTGACCCTTCGATCCAGATAGGACCCTCCCTGGAGGTTTGCCTGGTGCACGATTGCACCGGTGACAGCGCGCTGCAATTCAGGCTTCCCGTACGTGCGGTCTACGCGGTAAAATTCATGCGCATGAACGGTACCGGCTTCGTAACGAATCCGCAGCTTAATTTTGATGTGAAAAATATCAGCAGCGACGGATGGAACATCGGCGCGGCTGCCGGGCCTCTTTTTTCAACCGAGAAGTATCATGACTATTACTATGCGGTGGCTCCACAGTTCTCTCTCCCCGGCAGCAGACCGGCCTATGACGCCCGCGGCGGCTACAGCGGAACGCTGGCGATCCTGTCCTTGAGCAAGCGTTTTGACCGCCACTGGTTCGGATCGTTTCTCCGCTACGATAACCTTTCAGGCGCTGTGTTCGAACACAGTCCGCTTGTCCGGACGCGCCATGCTTTTATGATCGGATTCGGCATCGCATGGATCGTCGACCAGTCGCTCACCCTTGTACGCGAGTGAGCGCATTGGCGTCTGGAAATCCATCGGCTATGGCTTTCTGCATTGTTTATTGTCAAGCATACCTTGACATTCTTTAGTTATGGAGCTACTGTTCAGTTAAGGTCACGATCATTCAATATTTTGAGAAAAGAAAGGATTCCCTTGCAATGTCGCTGGAGTTCTGTTGATATCTTCAGTAAAGTACTTCCTATATAAAAAAGGGCAGTTACGGGAAGCAGGGAGTTAAAATACCGCGCAATCATTTCAAGTATTGCTATTTACAATATGAGTTTAATAAATATCTGCGACCGTGGTATGAACGCTACAATTAGTAGTGTGGAGATACGGTAATACTTGCTTCAGACTTCATGATCACAAGCGAATCCGATCCAGACTTTCTGTTTAACAAAAAAAGGAGACATAAAATGAGACAGAGAATCACA
>JANPMZ010000190.1:0-1752 GCA_031427195.1 Nitrospirota bacterium | reverse complement strand
GGCATAAGCTGATGGCGTGGGCTTCAATTTCACGACCGTGCAATAGCTGTCCGGCATCTCCGCATCCATTTCAGCGCACATAGCGCCCCGCTGCTTGCCCCGGCCTTCAACGCTCTGGATCGTGAGCGACGGATAGCCGAGGTTATCGAGCGCTGTTTTCGTTTCCGGGAGCTTGTCCCGTCTGATAATGGCAGTGATCTCTTTCATATGACCTCCTGAAGATAGTGACAAAAAACAAACCTTTGACACGGAAGAGACGGACAAAGGCTATGATTTTCACGGATACGGCCTTGCTTTATCATGCCCCTTCATAGCTTTTATCCGTGTAAATCCGTGTCAAAGAATTTGACCTTCTCCGTGTCTTAGTACCTTAGTGGTAAGCTACAGTCCCGCTTCTCCGGTTCTGACCGTGTATGCCTGTTCGACCGGGCTGATGAAGATCTTGCCGTCGCCGATGAACCCGGTCCGGGCCTTGTCCTGTATCACCTTCATGGCCTTGTCAAGGTCCTTATCGTCCACGACCATCATGATAAGCACCTTCGGCAGTTCGTCATAATGCACCGGCCCAACGGTCAACCCCTTTTGCTTTCCCCTGCCGAATACGGGCACCTTGGTAAGCGAAGGAAAACCCGCGCCTTCCAAAGCCAGCACCACTTCCTGTTCTTTCTCGGGTCTGATGAATGCTCTGATCATCTTCATGTTTTGTTCCTCCTCTAAGCTATTGTGTATTTTAAATCCGAAATCCGCAATCCGAAATCCGCAATGTTTTATCGGTCCATCGCTTTTCGCAGCCACGGCGGCGGCGATGTTTTGATGGTTTCGGCAAGCTGTTTCAGCGCACTCTCGATGGTCACCGACTCCTTCACCTTCATCGGCATGATGCCCTTTTGAACCAGCCGCGCTGCCGACGGGCCGCCGATCTCCGTAAGATAGATGAGCTTGCAGTCCGCCATACGGTCGATCTTGTTCTGGACCGCGCTTTCATGCAGCGGGCCCGTGTCCCGGGAATCCATCACCGTCCTGTCCATGCCGTCGGCGAACTTCCGTATCTCGACAAAACGGTATCCCTCCCCGGTCATCTCGTAAACCGCGAACGAACCTGCTCTGCCGAAATGTTCGTTCACATTCGTATTATCCGTAGTTGCAAACGCGACTTTCATAGTCCCTCCACTGCATTTACTTGCCCCTTGCTACTTGCCACTTCTCCCATGCATCAACAAACTGCCAACCTCATTGAGCAGCGTCATCGTCCCCCGGTAGCCGATCAAGACCTTCGACGTATATCCGAGAGTCTTATACACCGGGAACCCCATCTCAGACAGCGAAACGCCGAGCCGCTTTGCCGTACCCTCGCCATGGGAGTTTGCTATCAGGAGATCAAAGTCTCCCGCGATGGAGAACAGGTCGCCGATTTGTACGTCCCGTGCACTAATATGATCGGCTGCCGGTGAAAGCGTCGGGATGACCGCCAGTTCCGGCGCTGCTCCCATTTCATCGAGCCACTTCGAGGTCTGCGCCGCCAGGTCAGGCTCCAAAGCGATACAGATCTTTTTCCCTCCAAAGAAAAAATGCGCGTCCCGCATGACGTCCTGCAGGACCCTGCGCTGCCGTTCCAGCTTGGGGGGAACAGGCTTCCCACTGATGCCTGACAGTGCCTGCACCAGACGATCGGAATCAGCAAGACCGGAAACACTTTCAAACACGCGGTACTCAATACCGGACTTTTTCTTTAGCAGCTTTGCTGCCGGCTCC
>JANPMZ010000189.1:0-3597 GCA_031427195.1 Nitrospirota bacterium | reverse complement strand
GGACATGCGCGACGACGCCGGCGCCGGTGTTCCGCAGAGCGGGCCAACGGCAAAGATGAGCGGCATGCGGCTATCATAGGGGTCGAGCGTGAAGTGGTCCTTCATCAGCTCCACACCAAGCCCCCTGCCGCCGATATGGGCAGCAAGAAATTCCCCGGAAAGGACTTCGGTCCGGATTTTTTTCGTGGAGAGGTCTACGTATAAAGCTTTTCCGTGCCATCCGTGCATGGGTGCATAATAATCCATTGTCAGAACAGGGTCAAAGGAAAAATGCCTCATTACCACGGAGGCACGGAGGAGGTCAAGGGAGTCGATCTTGGTTTTAAAAACGTAACTATTCAGGTCAAAAGTAAGACGTCTCCCGCAGAGTCGCAGAGGCGCAGGGAAATCGTTAAACGGGGGGAACTCAAATTTTATTAAACAAGGATCATATCCGTTGCCCTCCCTGCGGCTCAGCGTCTCTGCGCGAAAAGGCTTTTAATTCTGACTTGTTAGAGCCAAATACAAAAACAAGCTGAATAATTACTTAAAAACAAGGTTACTGTTTTAAGGTTTTCTCCGTGTCTCCGTGCCTCCGTGGTGAAAAAGCCTGCCAATGCATTACAATTCTTTTGACTCTTTCGGACATTCCCTTTATAATTCCAGCCTATGAACAATAAGATTGCTGTGATTGGCGCAGGGGCGTGGGGTACTGCCCTGGCCATGCTGCTGGCGGAAAAAGGGCATGACGTTTCCCTCTGGATGTATGAGCAGGACCTGGCCGCGGAAATGGGGCGCACCCGCGAGAACCGGGTCTACCTCCCGGGCTTCATTATTCCCGCGTCCATTGCCATAACCTCCGACATGGAAACCGCGGTCAAAGGCCGGTCCGTGGTCCTTTCCGTGGTGCCGTCCCACACAGTACGCGCCGTAGCAAAGCAATTTGCACCCTTTCTTTCAGCAAACGCGATCATTGTCAGCGCATCCAAGGGTATCGAGATCGAAACGCTGATGCCGCTTTCCGAGGTGTTCAAGGACACGCTGCCCGTACAATTCCACAACAACCTCTGCTTCCTTTCCGGACCGAGCTTTGCCAAAGAGGTGGCGCAAAAGATGCCGACAGCCGTGGCGCTCGCGGCCTACGATCCCTCGGTCGCTAAGGCGGTCCAGGAGATCTTCAGCAGCCCCTATTTCCGCGTGTATACCAACTCCGACGTGATCGGCGTGGAAATAGCCGGATCGCTCAAAAACGTGGTCGCCATTGCCGCCGGCGTGCTCGAAGGCCTGGGCTACGGGTACAATACCATGGCTGCACTGCTCACCCGCGGCCTGGCAGAGATAGCGCGCCTCGGCACTGCCATGGGCGGCAGCCTCCCGACCTTCTCCGGCCTGGCCGGCATGGGAGATCTGGTGCTCACCTGCACCGGCGGCCTTTCGCGCAACCGCACTCTGGGCACGCGGCTCGGCAAAGGCGAGAAACTCGACGAGATCATGAGCACGGCCAAGACCGTGGCAGAGGGCGTCAAGACCGCAAAGGCCGCACGGAACCTTGCAAAGAAATACAACGTTGAGATGCCGGTTGTCGAAGAAGTGTACCAGCTCCTGTACGAAGGCAAGGACCCGAAAACTGCGGTCAAGGATCTGATGAGCCGGGAACTTAAGGGCGAATAATCTCAAGACCTAAGCCTCTGCTAAAACCGTGTCCAAGGCTTTTGACACTGATTGTGGCGGATTTTTTATGATAAATCCTGAAAATATTTTGACGTATCCGTGAAAATCATATTTTTATCAGCCTTGATCTGTGTCAAAATTATTTGTCTCTTATTAAGACAGTTCTTACTCCAGCCTGTTTTCAGCTTATTTACGAAAGAACCTTGAAGAACGAGAGCCTCCCCATACCATGAATACCAATGACCTCACAAAACTCCTCGAAAGCGTACGCGCCGGCAAAACCGAGGTAGCAGCCGCGCTCAAACGGCTCAAGCACCTGCCGTTCGAGGATATTGCCTATGCCCATATCGACCACCACCGCCAACTGCGCCACGGCATGCCCGAGGTAATCTACTGCGAAGGCAAGACGCTGGAGCAGACCGTGGGGATAACAAAGCGCATGCTCAAGGCAGGAAGCGACATTCTGGCAACGCGCGCATCGGAAGCTGTGTTTAAAGCGATCAAAAAACTGGACAAACGCGCAATCTATCACAAGGCGTCCCGCGCCATCGTGGTCCAGGATGCAAAGAAAAAACTGACTACGGGCCTCATTCTCGTTCTGACCGCAGGCACCTCCGACATTCCCGTTGCCGAAGAGGCCGCGGTCACCGCCGGGATGCTCGGCAGCAGCGTTCAGACGGTTTATGACGTAGGCGTCGCAGGCATCCACCGCATCCTGAGTAAAAAAGAACTCCTCGATTCCGCGCGGGTCATCGTCGTGGTCGCAGGCATGGACGGCGCCCTTCCCTCGGTCGTGGGCGGCCTGGTGGATAAACCCGTGATCGCCGTGCCGACGAGCGTGGGCTATGGCGCGGGCTTTCAGGGCCTGGCCCCGCTGCTTACGATGCTGAATTCCTGCGCAGCCGGTGTGGCAGTCATGAACATCGACAACGGTTTCGGCGCGGGCGTGATGGCGCATAGGATCAATTTGCTGGGGGAAAAACAATAAAGCTAAATCGTCTCTCGCAAAGCTCGCAAAGGTCGCCAAGAAAGTCAAAAACAAAAAGTACGAAGTGTCTTAATAATACATCGTAGTAAGCTTTTACACTTCTGCTTTCCTTTGCGTTCTTTGCGAGCTTTGCGAGAGACGCCTTTGATTTTGTTGTAAGGCATCTGCGAGAGCATTGGATTTCACATTGAATTCCGGCGTGTGTGCTGTATAATAACCACATGAAAACTATTGATACAACAGTAAACATTTCCTTAAAATATCCCGTGACGGAAAAGAAGCTGTCTGCGCTCATCAAGTCAGGCAAGACGGAAGAAAAATACCTGTCGCATATTTTCGCCTTGTTCGCGGATGTGCCGGTGCCGGATATTCTTGCCTTTGCCGAAAAGTTTAATATCAGGCTGCGGGTTATCAAAACATATTATTTAAAACACATAAAGAAATATTACCCCAATCACGAATTGGAAGAGGTCTTTACCTTTGATGCTCTCGTAAGAAGTCCCCACTGCTGTCATTGCGAGGAGCGGAGCGACGCGGCAATCTCGATTTATCAAGCAGATATGAAGTGCGAGATTGCTTCGCTTCGCTCGCAAAGACGGCTTTTAGAACTTTTTACGAGTTCATCACCTTTAAATGACAAAATCGGCTGAGTGGATCCTCTTCTCAAGCTCGCAACAAGAATACTGTCCAACGAAAAGGCTGACGAGTTATCTACCTGTATATGAAAGTTTGTTATATACAGGTAGATAGTTTTATATACCTGTATATGCTTTCATATATATGTATATAACTGGTTCCGTCCCATCAAGTACTTGTTTGTCTGCAAAAACTGAAGGTCTTTATAGATAGAGATGGAATATAAATCAATCCAAAATTCTAAATTCCTAACTGAGGATTCTTGGCGAGAAATTCGTTTTTGGCGTCGATTGTTCTGGTTGGGTTGGTTGCTTTACCTCCCG
>JANPMZ010000188.1:0-1855 GCA_031427195.1 Nitrospirota bacterium | reverse complement strand
CAACGCTGCGGGGCCACGAGGCGGTTGCAGTCGCCACGGAAGAGGGCGAGATCAGGTCGGTCACGATAGACGGCATGCGCGGCAAGCAGGATATTACAGCGAAAATGGTCATTGATTGTTCGGGCAGCGGTTCTGTGGCGGCTCTGGCGGGAGCTTCCTTTGAGCTTACGCCGGACGCAGAACGGCAGCTGGCCGGCTTCGTGGTCCACGTGAAGGGGCTCAAGGACGTCGACGAAGGCCTGTCCCTCAAAGTTCCCTATTATCTTGCGCAGGCAGTGAAGCTCGGTTTGTTCCCTCCGACCGCGCGGTTCACGACCTTCAGCCCCGGCGATGCCGCTGGCGACGGCTATTGCAAGATGAGCATCTCCAGCAGTGACGGGAGGACCACGGAGGAAAAAGCGCCTGCAGATGCGGACGGCGTGATCAGATACCTCGCCTCGGTGCTGCCTGCGTTTGAGGATTCCTACATCGCCGGTACGTCGCTCAAGGTGCTTGAACGCGAAGGAAGGCGGATCAAAGGTGCCTATACCCTGACGAAAGAGGACGTGCTTGCTGCCAGGAAGTTTCCTGACGGCGTGGTCACGAACGCCTGGCCTATTGAGCTGTGGGACCCCGAAAAAGGCACGATCTATAAATACGTGCCGCGCGGGGACCATTACGAGATCCCGTTCCGGTGCCTCATGGTTGACGGGATCACGAATTTACTCACTGCCGGCAGGTGCATATCGGTAACGCATGAGGCGCTCGGATCCACGCGCGTCATGGGTACCTGCATGGCGCTGGGAGAGCAGGCGGGCAAGGCTGCTGCCTATTGGGTCAGGAACGGGAAGTATCCGGAGAATATAAAAGACTATTGAACCAAAAACAAATCTTTGACACGGAAGGGTCGGATAAACGACGGATAAGGGCGGATAAAGCTCTAAGCTAAAGCATGCATCAATCCGATTTTATCCGGTTTTTATCCGCCTTGATCCGTGTCAAAAGAATTGTTTGTCTTTAGTGTTTTGAAGGCAAATGTAAAAAGGGGTATCAATGCGCATATTACTCGTTAAACCGAATCCTCAGCTGCTCGTAGCAAAACGCCTGCAGGAGGGGTTCCTGCATCTTGAACCGCTGGAGCTGGAAATAGTCGCTGCCGGCGTTCCCGCTGAGGACGAGGTGGTGATTCAGGACCTGAGCTTTGAGCAGGACGCAGTCCTGGGCTTCCAGGAGAAAGTTCGCACCTTTGCTCCGCAGATTATCGGCTTCACCGGCTACAGCAGCCAGTCCGCCCTGGTCAAGATCCTGGCCGGGCTCGTCAAAAAACACGACCCCAGGATCGTGACCATTGTCGGCGGCACGCACGCGACGATCATTCCCGCGGATTATGCAGTGAATTGCGACAGCATCGATATCATCGTGCGCGGCGAAGGAGGCACCGTGTTCGGCGAGATCATCAGGCGTTACAAGAATAATGAACCGCTGGCATACGGCGAGGCTGTGCTCTCGCCCCGGTCAGCTGATTTTGCGGAGAAGGCGGCAGCACCGCCGCCGGAGTTTCCGCCGGTTGAACAGATCCCGCGTGCGCGCCGCGAGCTGGTTGACCGGTCCCGCTATTTCTGCGTCTGGACCTCAAGCACCGAGAAGAAGCTCGACACCATGTTCCCGCGCATGGCCAGCATGCGCACTTCCACCGGCTGCGCCTACTCGTGCTCCTTTTGCGTGGTGCACTACCTGATGCGCGGCAAATATCTCCAGCGCCAGCCCGAAGACGTGGTCGACGAGATCGCTACAATTCAGGAGGACCACATCTACTTCGTGGACGATGAGACATTCCTGAACAAGGACCGCTTGACCAGGATCGCGAACCTGCTGC
>JANPMZ010000187.1:0-4189 GCA_031427195.1 Nitrospirota bacterium | reverse complement strand
CCATGGTTTGCGGCACCTCGCCATTGAATTGCTCCACGATCATCATGGCTGTTTTATGGATGTGCTTCGCTTTGTTGTTAAAAAAATTGACGGAGTGAATGTCCTGGGCCAGCTTTTCCGGAGTTGAGTCGGCGAAGTCCTTTGGGGACCGGTATTTTTTGAACAGCGTTTCGGTCACTTTGTTGACGAGCACATCCGTGGTCTGGGCGGACATGATCGTCGCTATCAGAAGCTCGAAAGGCGTGTTGAACCGGAGCACGGTCTGGGGTGTTCCACTATACTCTTTCTTCAGCATTTCAAGGATACGGGCGACCTTGTCTTTCTTTTCCACCTATTCTCCTTTGTTTGCTCATGAGGTCTCCGGAGCCCTTTCTTTTCTGAAGCTGTTCATGCTCCCCGGAGTCATTGCGCAGGGGTGATGAGGAAACCCCAGAAACGCTGCCAGCGGTCCTCCCGGAATTCAGTCAAGCCGAGCGTGATCGTGCGCGTATCGTCGCGCATTCTAAACGACTTGAACAGCCGGTCCCAGAAAGAGAGCAAACTCGTGTAATTGGAGTTCGTCTCCATGCGTTCAATGGAATGGTGGACGCGGTGCATGTCCGGCGTAACGATCAGAAAGCTGAGTGCGCGGTCCCAGGACCGCGGCAGACTCAGGTTGCTGTGATGGAACAGGGTCGAAAGGTTCAGTATGGTTTCGAACAGGAGGAGCTGTCCGAAGGTCATGCCGAGGACCGCCAGGACCGGCAAACGGATCAGGGTCGAGAGGACGAGCTCTCCCGGATGAAAGCGGAGCGCCGTGGTCGTATCCATCTGCGTGTCCGCATGGTGCGCCCGGTGGAACAGCCACAGGAAATCGATCCGGTGGTTTGCCTTGTGCCAGAAGTACATCCAGAGGTCGAAAAGGATAAAGAGGACCACGGTTGCGGCCACCGGTGAAAGGCGCAGCATGGGCCGGAGTCCGAAGGAATGTACTGCTGCCCAGGCTGTTATCTGAAAGGTTACGCCGACCAGGATGAACCGCGTCAAGAGGCCGTTCAGCAGCGCGGTGAGTACGTGCGGAAAGGCGTGCCGGAGCCGTGTGGTGCGGTCCCGGTAATGCGGGATGAGGTCCTCAAGCAAAAAGATGGTAACAACAGCTGCTGCTATGATGGCTGGTTTCATGCTCACGGTTGAAAAAACCTTCCTTCCTGCTCAATAAGATAGGCAAGGGTCCTGGAGGATTTGTCCGGAGCGTTCCGGTATTTTTTAAAAAAGACGCGGAGGTCGTCCTTCGTATCGATATCATGCAGTTTCGGCAGCAGGTGGACCCGTCGGCCGGATTGCTTGAACGTGCAGAGGGTCTCATCACAAACCGTGCCGGTGCTCCAGGCGATATCGTGGAACACTGACGGCAGGAAGGTCTTTGCCGTAAAACCGATCAGATAGTATCCGCCGTCGGCTGCCGGTCCGAGGACCGCGTCGTTCGTGTCCAAGGCCGCCATGGCTTCATGCAAGACTGCTCTTGACAGTTCCGGGATGTCGCTTCCGATCAGCACTGCCCGGTCAAAATCTTCCTGAAAGACCTGTTCAAATGCGCGTTCCATGCGTTCACCGAGGTCCTTCCCCTGCTGGGGTATGCAGGCCTGTTTGGCGCCGAGCCAGGCGCGGATCGTGGTCCCGGCATCAGGAGGGTAGAAGCAGATTCGCACAGGGATAGCGAGGGTTCCCACGGTGTCGATGGTGTCGAGTACAAAGCGCCGGTAGAGCTCCAGCGCTGCATCATTGCCGATGGCCGCTGCAAGGCGCGATTTTACCTGCCCCTTGAGCGGGGCCTTTATAAACAGAAGAATGATCGGTTTGTCGTGCATGGTTGAAGAGGCAGCAAGTATTTTCAGTATTGCATAAACGGCTGGTCAGTTCAAGGACAATCCCTGATTCGGTTGAACAAACAGTGGGAGTTGTAACTATTCAGGTGGCTTGGAATCATAGGAACAACGGAACGTTTGGATCTGCCATACCGCACCGTTTCGTCATTCCCGAACGCTTTAATCGGGAATCCAGAGGTTTTTAATATCACTGGGTCCCCGATAGGGTCATTCGGGGACGACGGATATTAGATGCCGGAATAGTTACGGTTTAGTTTGCTATTTCAATATATTCCATATACGACACCGAGCTTTCACCGGTATTGTCGGAATCATTCATCACTGCGATGCGCGCGCGTGCAGGAGGTTTTACCCCGAAGGCTTTCTGGTAATCGTCAAGTATGTTGATCTCTTCATCCTGCCAGGCGCCGACTTTTTGTTCTCCTTTTTCAAGCAGTACCATCTTTGCTTTGCTCGTGTAGGGGCTTGTCAGGAACCTGTCGGGTCCATCCTTATTTGCCCAGACATAACTCAGGCTGCTGTGGGGCGGGTATTCGCCATAGATCGATCTTGCCAGGCCGTATTTTATTTTTTCAAAGGCGCCGGCGTGTTCAGGATCGTACTCGAACATGATGTAGACGCGGATCGGATAGTCGTCGCCTTCTTTGGTGTGGGCGTCCCCTTTTTTATAGACGTTGTCGACCTTCCAGCGCCATTTCACGCGGGGATGCTCGTAGACATTAAATAAATCCCTGTACACGAGGGCCGAGGCGGAGGCATTGCTCTCGGCTCTGAGGACCTGTTCTGGTCCGTTCCTTTCAATGGTATAGGTGGAATGCTTTTTTATTTTGGGAAAGAAAAATGGTTTCCAGTTGTCGAGGCTGTTGAAGTCCTCGCGGAAGAGGACGTCCCGACCGTCAACTCCGGGGGCGGACGAGGGCATACTTGCCGGCAACAGCGTAAGCATGATGAACATCAGATGTCGGATCGCGTTCAGGGTCATCGATACCATTTTACCAGCTTCTCCGGCGATACGCCCGCACAATAGCATACCTGGAGCGCCCAGTTCCTGAAGGTACAGTACAGGAGGCCCTCTCGTTCGTACCGGCGCGGGGAGGTCAGGACTTTCTCGGGAATGATACAGATCCGGTCGCCCCGCTTTTTGATGCGGCGCATCAGCTCAACATCCTCCATCAGGGGGATTTTCGCGTAACCGCCGATCGTTTCAAAGTAAGCTCGATTTACAAAGATCGCCTGGTCGCCGAAGGGGACCCTCGTAAGCCGGGTGCGGAGCGCAACATATTTTTCCGTGAGCCTGAATATGTTTCTTTTCGTGTCGAACCCCAGGTCAAAGGCCCCTGCCACGAAGCGGGTGTCTGATAGAGCAGTCGCTATCCGGGTAAGCGCTTGTCGGGGCAGCAGCGTGTCAGCATGGAGGAAAAGGAGGATCTCTCCCCGGGCCAGTGAAGCGCCGCAATTCATCTGGCGTGCCCGACCCGGTTCCGAGAGTGCCTGCACAATGCCGTCGTCCCGGATCGCCTGCAGAGTGCTGCCCGCAGGGTCTCCGTCTACGACGATGAGCTCCGCGGAACTGTTTTGCTGCAAATCGCGAAGATGGGTGATCACGGTATTAATGGTTCCCGCTTCGTGCAACACCGGCAGGACGATAGAAATGAGCGCTCTGGTCTTTATCATCGTTTTTGCCTACTGTTCTGCATCCATCCACTTCGCCCTGAGCTCTTCCTTACAGTATAGCCGCAGCCGCCTTATGAGGAAAGTAAATTGTTGTGTTCGTCTCTTCCGGTATGCTAAAATCATCCCCGTTAATCCGGAACCGGTCCTGACAAAGCGGCTTGCTGAAAGAGAGGTGCGGAGCGTGCATACTGGTCGCATACAAACGATGATCGTTCTGGTTGTGGCGGTTCTTGCGCTGCTGATGACAGGGGCAGGGGGAAAGCAGCCGATCGTTCTTTCACCCCATGCAGAGGAAGTAGCCCGCCAGATCGGCTTTGACAGGCAGGTCCTGATCATCGTCAAGGAGGAAACGCACGAGCATATCAATCGGCTTACGGGATACGATGAGAACGCTTACCAGATCATGGTCAGCGGCATCTCGGCCGATGTCCCCGAGGACCGTTCAGGCCAGATCCTGGCGAAGCTGAGGACCCGGCTGAAACCGCTTAGCTATATGGCCTTTGTGGTGGCCATGAATGAAGGACTCAAGCAGGAGACTATCGGTGTCATCAAGGGCGCAGATCAGTACGACATCCTGCGGATCATGCAGACCAATGGCGAAGCATACGAAATCCTGAACGAGGATGTGGTGGCGCGGCTCAAGGACTGGG
>JANPMZ010000186.1:0-1690 GCA_031427195.1 Nitrospirota bacterium | reverse complement strand
GTATTACAGAGTTCATCTTCTCCGGTTTCTCATCGCTCATGGCATTGGACAGCGGGCCGGCAAGGCCTTTTGACAAACACCGGGCAGGCCTGAACGTGGGCGAGGCAGCAGCTTACGCTCTTCTAATGAGCGAAGAACGGGTCGCACGCGAGAATCGTCCTGTTCTCGGGACCCTGGCGGGCTGGGGTCTGAGCGATGACGCCAATCATATGACCGGCCCGTCGCGCGAGAGCGAGGGACTGGTCCTGGCCATCTCGAAAGCGCTGAGTTCCGCAGGCATTGGTTCCGGTGACGTGGGCTTTATTTCCGCTCATGGTACGGGTACGTTGTACAACGATCAGATGGAGATGCGGGCTTTTCGGGCGGTCTTCAAGGACGCGACGCGTCCGGTCTATTCGATCAAAGGCGGCATCGGCCATACCATGGGCGCGGCGGGCCTGGTGGAAATGATCATCGCGCTCCGTGCGCTTAAGGAGCGGATCGTTCCTCCGACCGTGAATCTGAAGGAACCTGACGACGATGCTGCGGGGTGGGTCTCAAACCAGCAGCAGGCGCTTCAGACAAATGCGCTTGCCCTGGTGACGAATGCCGGGTTCAGCGGGGTGAATACGGCGCTGGTGCTGGGGTGCGGTGTAGTTTAGCAGTTACGAATTAAATTCTACCCAAAAGGGCAAGAATATTTCTCGCAAAGCACGCAAAGAACGCAAAGGAACCTTGAGTCAAAATCTTTTCTGGTTTAAAACCAGAAAGCAAGCCGTGGCTTAGGATTTTCTTGGCGTCCTTTGCGAGCTTTGCGAGAGATGCCTTTTAGTTCCGGCTTGTCAGGCGTACGAGTTGGGAGCAAGCAACAAGCCCCAGATTTTCAACGGTTGATTGAAATTGTGTATGACAATTATGGTCCGCGGCATAGGATGGCTCACCAAAGAAGGATACGGCTGCGTCAGGAGCGAGCTGAGGCACACCTACGGGGCCGGTGAGAGCGTTAGCACACTGCCGAATAAGGATGTTTTTTCGCACCCCTTTAAGAACTTTGGACGGCTGGACAGGATCTCGCGGATGACCGCTTTTGCCGTGAGCCTTGCGTTGCAGGACGCCGGCATCGAATATTCCCCCCTGCGAAAGCAGGATATCGGAATCGTGGGAACGAATGCGGAAGGTTCGCTCCAGTCCGACAAGGAGTACTTCCGGGATTATCTCGAGGGCGGTCGCACACTGTCGCGCGGGAACCTGTTCATCTACACGCTGCCGTCAAGCCCGTTCGGAGAAGCAGCGATTCATTTCGGACTGCTGGGACCCGTTGTGTATGCAGCGAGCGAGAGCAACGCGCTGACATCCGTCCTCGACATGGCAGCGGACATGCTCCTGGCCAACGAGGCGCCGGTCATGCTCGTGGGCAAAGTCGAAGCGGATGAGGCGGTTTTTTTCGTTCTTGAGATGGATCCCGGTCAGGACAGGCCGGCCCTCTGTGCATTGGCAGCGGCGCGAGTTCTTGTGGAAACGAACTCTGGTGCAGCCGGGTTGGTGCGGAAATTCAGCAGCATTGCAGCAGGAAAGGGATAGTATGAAGATTAGACTCATTTATCCAAAGTGGCCCAAACTTGAACGACAGACGGAATTTCATCTGCCTCCGCACGGTCCGATCTGTTTCGCTGCAACGGTCCCCGGCGATGATGAACTTCTTTTTACTGAT
>JANPMZ010000185.1:0-1635 GCA_031427195.1 Nitrospirota bacterium | reverse complement strand
AGCGCCACCTTCTGGAACAGGAGGCCGAACAACGGCAGCTTCAGCTTCAGCCGGTCCCATTGCCATCGCCCCTGCGTCGTGCCTGCATACCACACGACACCCCACACCATCAGGATGATACTCAGAATGATTAGATACCAGTAATGCTGGACCACGTAGTTGATGTTGATAAGTATGCGGGTCGGCAGCGGCAGCTCCGTCTTGAACCGCGCGAAAATCGCCGCGAACTTCGGGATCACGAAGCTGACTAAGAACGCGAATGCGGCGGAGATCGCAATCACCACGATCATCGGATACCGCACCGCAGTCTTCAACCGGGAACGGGTGTCCGCTTCGTGCTCCGCGAGCAGCGCCAACCGTTCCAGGATATTGTCAAGGATACCGGCGGTCTCCCCGGCCCGGATCATGCTTACGTACATCTTGTTGAATATCCTGGGATGTTTGGCAAGGGCGTCTGAAAACGGGGCGCCCGCCTCAACACTGCGCCTGATATCGGCGATCGCCGCTTTGAGACGGGGATTCTCCGACTGCTTCTCGATCGTGCCGAGGCTCGACAGAAAGGGGATGCCCGCACTCACCAGCGTAGCGAGCTGCCTGCTGAACACAATGAGGTCCTGCGGCGTAACCCTGGCAAACAGGGCATTCAAGTCGATCCCGGACAGCAGCGACTGCTCCTGCTCTTCGATCAGCACGGGAATGAAGCCCTGGCCGGACAGCAGGTCCGCAATCGCCTCTTTGCCGCGCGCCTCCAAGACGCCCGTATGCAGAGCGCCATCCTTGTCCCTCGCTTTATATCGGTAGTGCGGCATGTCTGACTCCTGAAGAACAGCGATTGGAAGAGGCCGGGGACAGACGGAGAACCTCTGCCCGCTGCTGTCATGTAAACAGATTTTAGTATAGCTTATCATACCACACAACTCAATTATATTTTTACCACCTGCGCGATTGTTTTTGGTATAATCTGCACAAGTAACGATGACAGTACTTCGACAGTGTAATTCTAAAACGGCACGAAGTAATGCGGACCGTTCGGGGAACGGTCCCTACGATATGCTTTTGCAGTTGTAGGGCGCGTTTCCCAAACTCGCCGAACCGCTAAAGCATGTTTCGTTTTTAACGTGTCGCGATACTATCCATTTTACCAGCTCTGGATCATACAAGGAGTGCGCAATGGCGGTTATAAACACAAAGAAAAAGATGCTCGGCGAGATGCTGGTTGCCGGCGGGCTGATCAAGGAAGAGCAGCTCAAACTGGCCCTCGACGAGCAAAAAAAGCGGGGCGGCAAGATCGGCGAGCTCCTCGTGGGCCTGGGGTTCATCAACGAGCACAACATTGCGACGTTTCTCGGCAGGCAGCTCCATATCCCCTACATTGAGATTGAAAAACAGCTAGTGGATGTTGAAAGCGTGAGGCTGGTCCCTGCGGATGTGGCCCGACGGGTCGCGGCTATTCCCCTGTACATGGATAAGGGGTCCCTCGTCGTGGCCATGGCGGACCCGCTGAACATCTTCGGTCTCGACGATATCCGGAAGGCGGCGGGGATGGATATCCGGCAGGTAGTGGCCACCCGGACCGATATCCAGAAGGCCATAGACCGCTACTACGGCATGGGCCAGAGCATCGAGACGGCGACC
>JANPMZ010000184.1:0-3690 GCA_031427195.1 Nitrospirota bacterium | reverse complement strand
AGCGCCGAGCTACCCGAACCGAGCACGCCGAACTGTTTTCTCGCATTCGTAAGTTTGTCGCGCAGAGAGCGCACCGAATCACCCGGCAGCGTTTCCTGGGGAAAGAGCTGCTGATAGATGCCCTTGATTTCGCGGTCCAGTTTGCCGTAGCCCGACTGCACCACAGTGAACTTAACCCCGAGATTGGTAAGCGCAAGCATCGCGGCAAGAGTGCCGGCAACGATAAGCGTGCGTTTTCTTTTGCGGGTCCCTTCATCGGCAAGCCGATAGGCGTACTCACCTTTCCGGAAGTTGATGTCTCCGGACAGGGCAAGGCCAAGACTCACGGGCTCTGCGGACTTTCTGCCGTTATATTCCGGCGCCACGTGCTCCAGGACAATACCGAGGTCTCCCCAGCCAACCGGATGCTCCCTGCTCAACACCAGCACTTTTTCGACGTGCACACCATGGGTGGTCTCGAGTGCCTGCAGCGTGTGGGCGGCTCCGCCCGTTGCCTGTGCGGAAAAACTCCGGAAGGCGATGATCACTTTACCGTTCTTCAAGCAAAGATCATTGCCGGCAATAAGCAGCACCGTTCCTTCCGTGGGGACCATGCGCGATACCGCAGCAAGACCGATCAAGGAAGGCACGATCGCCTGCGGGTCCAGTCCACCGGCTGCGAGCACCTCGAGCTGCTTCCGCAGCACGGTCTTCGGCAGCATGATGCCAAGCACCGGCGTCTCGCCTTTTGCCTTGCCGTCCCTGGCGATCTCGCCCACGACCAGGTGGTCGATCACGACATCATCGAGATCATAGGGCACGCTGTCCTCAAGCTCGAAGGGCAGCGCCTTTTCCAGCCGTTTCCGGTCGCTGAAGGGGAAATGCAACAACCGCTGGCTGAACTGGTCTCCCGGGATAGAAACAACGATCCGGGCGCCTGCCCAATCGCCGGACCGCTCCTTCAGAATCACAATAAGCTCGTCCTCGGTACGAAAAGGCGCACTGAATGAGTCCTTCAGCACGGTGCTGCGGAACCCCTTCTCGACGATTGACGCCGAGACCCGGGCCTGTTCTATGTGCAGTCCTACGATCTTCACTTAACACTCCAATAGGTGGCGCCAATGGATTCTATCTGCTTAGTATAGCCACCCACCGTTGCATAGGAATAGACCGTGAGCGCCCCATTCGCCGTAACAAGGTTTGGGTTGGTCGACGGGTTCAATCCGACTGCATCCAATGACACGATCGGCTTCTCTTTTCTGTTGTTCACGATCATGCCCACGGCGACCCTGTTGTTCATGAGAATACTGTTCAGCACATCCTCAGAAGCGGTATTTATGTTGATTTTGCTATCCGAGCTCACCGTTAAAAACCTCGCCACCTTGTTATAATCCTCATCAGACATTACCTTGTGCAGCTCCGACAGCAGCTTGAAGCGCCCTTCCGTTCTTCTTAATTCCTTCACCTGGTCAACAACTGCGGTGCTGATCCTTTGCTGAGTGAATAGCTCCTCCACCCAGCCGAGCGTGAGCACATCATTGATATTCAACTTGCTTCGTTCGTCTTCCCATTTGAACCTGACCTCGGTATCCCCTGCGCTGATGACCGGGACAACACCCCATTCACCCTGAGGCGCCAGGTCCTTTAATTCCTTGAACTTCGTGAAGATAGCTACACCCGATCGCGCGAGAAAATAGGCCCGCTGGCTGTCGCGGAAGTTCGCCGCCCCCCGCAAACTTACCCGCGTGCCGTAGGCAAACTCGAAGATGAGCGCGATCAGGAGAGCCGTGACGAGGAGGACGATCAGGAGAGCCACGCCCCGATCCCTATGCAGGACACCCCGTTTTCCCATAGCAGCTAAAATGAGTCCCTCGCCCGCACCACAGTACTATACTGTTTGCCGCTCAATAAGACCACTGTCATCTCGACCAGTGCCGGCTTCATGCACTGGACACTGCTGCCCCACTCATCGACCCATGTGGATCCGCTGCCGGAATAGCGGAACCGCAGTTCATCCACCTGGTCCGTGAGCTCGTATTCAACTCCGCCTTCAAGCGGTTTCAGCTCCTGGGTCAGTTCCCGCTTCTCACGCCGCATCAGAGAATAGCCCTTGCCGTCCGCTTTTTCCTTGAAGTAGTAGCCAACTTCCAGAAGCTCCGTCTCTTTCGAATCCGGTCGGGGGAAATTCGTGAGCGTGGTCAAGGCAAGGCTGTCATGCCGGCGCTTGACCCCTTCCGTCCCGACCTCGTCCTTCTTGCCATAGAACACGGCGTTGTACGCGACATGATCGCAGTCGGCGTTCTCAATATCCTGCGATAAACGTGCGATCAGTGTCCGGGCCAGGTCGGTCTCGTCGCGAAGAAGCTCTGCGCTTTCCACGCTCCGGCTGGCGGTGGAAAAGCTGGTATAGATCACCGTCATGATCAAAGCAAGGATCGACATGGCCAGCAGCACTTCGAGCAGGGTAAAGCCCTTTGATTTCGGATTGCGGATTTCGGATTGCGGATTGCACCTCAAAAGGATCAACGATCCAAATCCGAAATCCGCAATCCGCAATCCGCAATGCCTCACCCTATTCATAGCTCACCAGTTCTACCATCTCGTCACGCTCGCCCTCTTTCCAGAGGACGGCGACACGCACTTCCATGACCTGCGGTATCGGCGTAGCAAATATGGTTTTCTTCCAGCGATAATCCTTATACACAACCCCATACACGTCCTCGGGGAATACCCCTTCATCTTCAGAAAGAAGCAGCGGTTTTTTTATGAGCGTCTCGGTCATCATGCGCTTGGCCAGGAGCGTTGCCGTAGTTATCCGCTCTGCCTTCATAACGTCCTGCATGCTCCGATTCTTGAGCCCCAGGAGCGATACCAGGACCATGGCCAGGATGGCCACCGCGATCATGACCTCCAGCAGGGTGAAGCCTGTTGATTGCGGATTTCGGATTGCGGATTGCGGATTTGAGACCTGGAGCCTCATTCCCGTTGCATTACAATCCGAAATCCGCAATCCGAAATCCGCAATGGACATCACCGTCCCTCCACTTCGCCCTCACGCAGTTCCGTGTTTCCCGTGAGCGGCTTCACGATAAGCGTGAATAGTTTATCATCGCCATTGCGCAAATGGATGAACGCAGGCTCGACCCATCCGTCCGGCGTAAAGAGCATATAGGGGTCATCGGGGTGGCTGCCCACCTGCACGTCTTTGAACGAGGTCTGGCCGGCCAGGCTTCCCTCATTCGTCATGGCCGTTTGCAGCCGTTTGAATTCAGCAGTATCTTTCGAAAGAATGGTAAACTCCTCGGCCCAGTACTTGCCGCCCTGGATATCGAACTTGAGTCGATAGACCGTTTTTTTTGCCTGCGCCTCGTCCCGAAGGAACCTGATCATCCCGGTCAGATGACGCGCACTGCGCTTCAGGTTCGCGTCGCCGATATTGCCGAGCTGCGGTATGATCAGCGTCATCATCACGCCGAGCACCACGATCACGACCATGAGCTCGATAAGGGTAAAGCCGTTCGATTTCGGATTTAAACTCTTTCCTGGTCCTATATTCCGAAATCCGCAATCCGCAATCCGAAATTGCTTTCTCATCTACTGGATCTTCCAGCTCTCGATGTCGGCGTTCTTGCCTTCGCCGCCCTGCTCGTTGTCCGGCCCATAGGAAACGATCTCGTACTCACGGCCTTCATTGCCCGGCGCGAAGTACAG
>JANPMZ010000183.1:0-2675 GCA_031427195.1 Nitrospirota bacterium | reverse complement strand
CGCGCCGAGAGGCTGACAGGCCTTTGCGGGATTTATTTTGATGTTCTCCCGCTTGAAGTTGAGTTCCTTGTAGGCCTCGGTCTTGGTCCAGTCCGAGATCTCCTTAACCTTCTCGGCGGGCCAGGGATTCTCAAACTCTTTCTTGCGCTCGAATTGCTCCTGATAGTCCTGCTGCTTGAATAGCTCGCTATGGTCTTTGATTTTCATGATAAAACCTCCATACTTTTTTATCTTAAGACCTGAGGCAACAAACGAACCCTTTGACACGGAAGAGGCGGACAACGGCCATGATTTTCACGGATACGGCCTTGCCTTATCATGCCCCTTCATAGCTTTTATCCGTGTAAATCCGTGTCAAAGAATTTGACCTTCTCTGCGTCTCCGCGTCTCCGCGGTGGATCTCTATTTTTTCCGCCGAATCAACCCCCACGTCGGGCTGTTCACCGTCATATCCATGTCCCGTGCGAAGATCGGGAACCCATCGAAGCCGTGATAGGGGCCCGAGTAGTCCCAGGAGTGCATCTGCCGGAACGGCACGCCGAGTTTGTGGTACGAGTACTTTTCCTTAATGCCCGAGCCGACCATGTCCGGCTTCAGCCTGCGGGTGAACTCCTCCAGCTCATATAAGGTAGCGTCGTCCATGATCACCGCGCCCTCTTTTAAATCAGGGTAGGTGCGTTTGTAGTCGTCGCTATGGCCGAACTCATATCCTGAAGCAACAACTTCCATGCCCAGGTCCTCGTAAGCGCCGATGGTATGGCGAGGTCGGAGGCCTCCGACGTAAAGCATAACTTTTTTCCCTTCGAGCTTCGGTCGGAACTGCTCGACCACCTGTTCCATGAGCGGCGTATATTTTGCTATGACAGCCTCTGCGTTCTTTTGGATCGTTTCATCGAACCTGGCGGCGATCTTCCTGATACTGTCAAAGGTCTTCGTGGGACCGAAAAAGTTAAACTCCATCCAGGGAATGCCGTAGTTCTCCTCCATGGTCCGGCAGATATAGTTCATGGACCGGTAGCAGTGGATCAGGTTCAGCTTGGCCTTGCTTGCAATGCCAAGTTCGTTGATCGTCGAATCGCCCGTGTACTGGGCAATGACCCGGAGGCCCATCTCTTCGAGTATCTTGCGCGAGGCCCAGGCATCGCCGCCGATATTGTAATCGCCGATCAGGTTTTCGTCGTTGGGCGTGGTTTTTTCAAGCGTGCCTTTGCCGAGCACATAATCCTTAATCGTATCGTTCGCGATATGATGGCCCAGGGACTGGGACACGCCGCGAAAGCCCTCGCACCTTACCGGCACGATCGGGATGTTGATCTCCTTTGCCACGCGCTTCGCGACCGCTTCGATGTCGTCGCCAATGAGCCCCACCGGGCATTCTGACAGGATGCCGATGCCGCGACCGAGCGGAAAAAGCCCGTGCAGCTCCTTGATCGCCAGATCGAGCCCCTTATCGCCGCCGTAGACGATGTTCTTTTCCTGAAAGTCCGTTGTAATGTGCATGGTGCCGAAGGCGTCGATGCCGGTCTGGCCGTTGTAGTAGTTCCTGCGCGACCACCAGGAGTACTGGCCGCAGCCAACCGGACCGTGACTGATCGTGAGCTGGTCCTTCACCGGCCCCCAGACCACGCCCTTGGCGCCCGCGTACGCGCAGCCGCGCACGGTCATAACGCCGGGCTGGGACTTGACGTTCGACTTCACCTGGCAGGTAGTGCACTGTCCCGTCGGATCGTTGGCTGCCAGATGTTTCGCCCGCTCCTTCTTCGCCTTCTCCGGATATGCATCCAGGACCTCTTCGATCATTTTCTGCGTGTCTTTGATCTTCGTGCTCATGAGAGCTCCTTTCAGAAGTCAGATGTCAGACTATCAGATAACAGACTGGATCAAAGTCTTTAGTCTGTCTCCTGTCTTCTGTCTTCTGTCTCCTGTCTTCTGTCTCCTGTCTCCTGACTTCTGTCTCCTGTCTCCTGTCTCCTGTCTTCTGTTGTCTGCCCTACGCTACCGCTTCTTCCTTCTCCATGATACCGAAGTCCATCAAAAGCTGCTCCAGCTCATCCATGGTGATCGGCGTGGGGATCACGAAGTTCGTGTTGTCGGCGATCTTCTTTGCAAGCGTCCGGTACTCGTCCGCCTGCTTGTGCTCAGGGGCATATTCGATCACGGTCTTTCTTCTGAGTTCCGCGCGTTGGACCTCGTTGTCCCGGGGCACAAAATGGATCATCTGAGTGCCGAGTTTTTTGGCCAGCTCCGAGATAAGTTCGAACTCCTTGTCCGTCTCTCTGCTGTTGCAGATAAGGCCGCCGAGCCGCACGCCGCCGCTCTGAGCATACTTGAGCACGCCCCGTGAGATATTGTTCGCCGCATACATGGCCATCATCTCGCCGGAAGTGACGATGTATATCTCCTTGGCCTTGCCTTCCCGGATGGGCATGGCAAACCCGCCGCAGACCACGTCGCCGAGCACGTCGTAGAACACGAAGTCCGTGTCGTCGCCGTAGGCGCCGTTCTCTTCCAGAAAGTTGATGGCGGTTATCACACCGCGGCCTGCGCAGCCTACTCCCGGTTCCGGTCCGCCGCTTTCCGCGCACTTGATGCCCTTGAACCCGGTAAGCAACACTTCACTCAGCTCCAGGTCCTCTACGGTCCCCTTTTCGCGCGCCATGTCCATGACCGTATTC
>JANPMZ010000182.1:0-3982 GCA_031427195.1 Nitrospirota bacterium | reverse complement strand
TGCCTTTTTGCACGTTTCGATGCCGGTCCGGTACCGTTTGTCCACCAGGACCTGAAGGCAGCCAAAATAGGAGAGGATGAAAGGATCGTCAGGGAAATGCACATTTGCCTGCTGCAGCAGGCGGAAGGCGTCCTTCTGCCTGCCCTTCGAAAGATGGGTCTTCACCTGACGCAGAAAATCGCGGGGCTTTAATGCATCGGCAGGCACGTAGGACGCCAGCTCTCCGCCGGTAGTCGGTTTTTCAGGGTCGTCATTTTTTTCCATAGAACTATTTTATCATATTTTCCAACAGGCACAAGAAGAGAGAAAAACCAGAGAACAATTGACGAAATATTGTGGTGTAATACCAGGATTCCCTGGAGGGCGAAAAATAACCGGATCTCCGGCAGGAGAACTGCTGTCGCAGCCGGAAGCATGAAGCACTGCCGGCCTGCTTCGTTACCGGGAACCGTCATGCGTCACCGCTTGCACGCTCTGCCCGAATATTCTTTCAACCTCCGCCTGCGACAGCACTGAATAGGCGTAGGCGTCGTAGTATTTAAACGTGAGTTTCAGAGACTTATGCAGCGCAGCCAGTTCGGGGAACTCGAGCAGCTCCACCGTCGCGACATCGGCGCTGCTGATCTCCAGGTCGCCCTTATAAAAACCGTTGATGAACAGGCTGATCTTGTCAGACTGCGGTACGTTTTGCCGGCGCTGTATGGTCGACCGCGCCCCCTCCTCCTCTACCTGTTCCCGTGAAAGCACGCTCGGCACTTCCTGAACTGTACAGGCTTTCGGCTCCAGCCGGCAGTTCGGGCCGAGGTAGCTTCCCGCTATCCAGTAATCGTGCATAAACAAGGGAATGACCGTGGTCGACAAGAGCAGTTTGGTCCAGACGTCCCACCACGGGAATTCCTTCGGCAGGGCCTCGCTCCGGACACGTACTTTCTGATAATAGCGTTTCGTGGTTTCCTGCTGCTCCACCTCTTCATAGACCCTGACCGAAAGCGGGGAGACCAGCTCGATCATTTTTTTCCTTGAACGCTCGACAACCACACCCGTGCCTTCTTCTTTGACCAGCATTCCCCTTTGTACGTGTTCACTGAGGACCTGAGAAGCGCATCCCTGAACGAGCAGAATCACCAGCAGAAAAACGGGGACTATCCGAGTAGACATAGAAGTATCACGTACATCCGGTGACGCCATCACCCCTCCGCGGGCCCTGTTGACCATCACGAGCTGTTTGCGATCGTACTGCCTTTCCGGCCCTTGGGCCCGTTCTGCCCGGCCCGTTTGCGAGGCCCGTGATGGATCAATAGCCCTGATCTTTCTATAACCTTTGGAATCGCTCTCTCTTCAGAAGGTATCGTGCGGAATATGGTTAGCTTTTACCAAAAGAGAGAAAATAGTCAAGTGACCGGCGGCTCTCAGCGCGGTACGAGGACAAGTCCGGATGCGTGACTGATCTTGGCAGATTACCTTAAAACCCGTTGAAGAAGCAAGGAAATAAACGGGGTACTGTATGGGTAAGCGGTCTTGCGGGCCTGCTTCGAGGTGGCACTGCGCAGCGACGGTCAACGTCAACAAGGCTTCACTGACCCCGCGGTTTTGCGCGCCGCGTGGGCACGGCGTTCCAGGGATCGTCGGGCCAGGGATGTTTCGGATAGCGGCCTTTCAGGTCCTTCTTGACCAGCGGGTAGCCCGTGTCCCAGAACCCTTTCAGGTCCTGCGTGATCTGGACCGGTCGGCGCGCCGGCGAAAGCAGGTGAAGCAGTACCCTGACCCTGCCTTCCGCCAGCAGCGGCGTATCAGCCAGCCCGAACATCTCCTGGAGTTTTACGGCAAGCACCGGCTGTTCTCCTGAAGCGTAATCAAGCGTTATCTGAGAGCCGCTCGGCACCAGAATGGACAAGGGCGCGCGCTTGTCCAGCAGCCGCCCCTGTTCCCAGGTCAGGCGGGCCTTGAGCGCCGACAGGATTTGCAGCCCACCGAGGCCCTGGGCCGTGCGGATGTTCGTAAGCCAGAGCAGCAGCCATTCCTCCGGCCTGGACAGGAGCGCGTGCTCAGCAAGGTCCGGCCAGGGCTCTTCGGGAAAAGCTTTCTTCATCAGGCCTACCCTGGCCTGGAACTGGCGCGCCTCTTTGGTGAAGGTCAGCAGGCCGGGTATTGTACGGAGCGCTTCGCACAGGATCGGGGCAGCCTCTTCGTCGGACGGTTTGAACGGCCGCGAGGACAGCAACAGGGCATCGAGACGCTCTTCGATGGCTGCGACGATACGCCCCTGGTTCCGGTCCCATTCCACCCTCCGGACGGATTGAATGCGCGGTGCGCATTCGCTCCGAACCACCTCCTCCGTCACCGGCGCGGCAAGGTGAACAACCCCTTCGGCCTTCATGCCGGTATCAACCTGCACGGCAATAATGAAAGGATCGTTGACTAAGTGGCTGTCCATGGACAACCGTACGCCCCTTCCCTGCGCAAGAACGAACACACGGACGCCTTCGTCGCGACGCTTCGCGACACGGTCCGGATAGGCCGCAAGCAGCAGCCGGGCCAGCGTGTCGGAATCCGTTCCTTTTTGCGGAGAATTATTCCGCGTGTCGGGCAAAAGGCGCTGAAGCTGCTTTGCCGCCCTGTCCACTGCGCGCAACGCAGAGACGTCAGCGCTGCCCCCTTCTTTTCCGTTCCGCCATTGCCGGAGCAGAGCTACCCGTTCGGCCACATCGGGTTCTTTGCCGGTCCCCGCCGCGGCGTTTTTCCGCACCAGGTCCCGTTCAGAAAGGATGGCGGCGAGCTCGACGCCGAGGTTTACGCAGCCCAGTTCCTGTGACCGCAGCAGCAAACGGCTTAAGCGGGGATGCAGGGGAAAGTAGGCCATGCCCCGTCCGATAACGGTGACCGAACCGGTCCGGTCGAGCGCGCCGAGGTCAATGAGCAGCTGCAGGCCCGCGTTCCATGCCGCAACAGGCGGAGCATCGAGCCAGACCAGCGTCTTCGGGTCCTTGACGCCCCAGACCGCGAGCTCCAGCACGAGCGGTGCAAGGTCTGACCCGAGAATCTCCGACTGGGTAAAAGCCTGCATACCCTTGAGCGCGAACTGCTCGTAGAGACGGTAGCACACGCCCGGCCCGAGCCTGCCCGCCCTGCCCTTGCGCTGCTCCGCCGAAGCCCGGGACAGTTCGATCGTCACGAGCCGGTTCATGCCGGTTGCGGGGTCGTACTGCAACCGACGCGTCAGGCCGCTGTCGATGACCACTTGCACGCCCTCAATGGTCAGGCTCGTCTCGGCAATGTTCGTGGCGAGCACGATCTTGCGAAAATCCCGTGACGGCAGAATGGCGCGCTCCTGCTCTTCGAACGGCAGGTCGCCGTACAGCGGGTGGAGAGAAAGGCGGTCCTCGATCAGGTTGAGCGAAGCGCGAAGCTCCCGCTCGCAGGACCGGATTTCGCCCGCGCCGGGCAGAAACACCAGGAGATCGCCATTGGTCTGGCGGAGCGCCGTCCTGATTGCCGCGGCAACACGCAGCGGGAGCGGGCCTGACCGGTCTTCAAGATAACGCTCTTCCACGGGATAGGCTTTCCCCGTGGAGGTAATGACCGGCGCTCCGCCCAGAAGCGCGGCCAGCGGCCCGCTGTCGAGCGTGGCGGACATGACCAGTATTTTCAGGTCCTGCCGCAGGCCGCTCCGCACATCGAGACAGAGCGCCAGCGCCAGGTCGGCGTGGATGCTCCGCTCATGGAACTCGTCAAAGATGACCAGGGACACGCCCGCAAGCCCGGGATCGGACTGCATGCGGCGCGTCAGGATGCCTTCGGTAACGACCTCGATGCGCGTCCGGGCCGAGGTCTTCGTGTCAAAGCGAATGGCATAGCCGATTGTGTCGCCCACCGGCTCGTTAAGCGACTTCGCCATCCAGCGCGCTGCGGATACCGCCGCAAGTCTTCGCGGCTCAAGCATGATGATGCGACCCGCTTCAGGCCGCAGCACGTCAAGCAGCGC
>JANPMZ010000181.1:0-4790 GCA_031427195.1 Nitrospirota bacterium | reverse complement strand
CAGCGTAGCGCCTTTTGCGGCTGTGCCGGCCTTCGTAAGCGCAATGGCCTCGGCATGGGGTTCGCCTGCCTTTCGGTGATAGCCGCGGCTGATAACCTTGTCGTTTTTGACCACGACGGCGCCGACCATGGGGTTCGGGCTTGTCCGGCCCCTGGCCTTTTCGGCAAGGAGAAGCGCCATGCGCATGTATTTTTCATCGAGAGAATGAATGTTCATATTATATTTGTTATATTTGCGGCGGATAAACAGCGGACGACTCGCAGATATCACCGCATTCGTTATGCGAACGGCGGAAGCGGATGAAAAGTCAAATTCAATCTCTTTCGGTACTGCTGCCGTTTTTCTCTCACAAAACTCTCACCGCTCTTGGCAGTTCTCAATTCCGGATGCATCTTGTCGCTCCAGGCCCCTCGCGTGGTTTCCAATACTTTCAGAAACCGCGTTCTTTCCAGTTTTTCCCGGGTCGCCTCGACGATAAAGAGGCTCCGCCGCCTCTTGCCGGCAACCTGATCGACTTCGACCAGGATTTCCTCAGGGATAGCAAGGTGCGTCTTGACCTTCATAATAATGCCCCCTTATGGAACCACTTAGTATCTTACATAATATGCATAGCTATGGCACCTGTCAAGGAATTATGATCAATGATTTACCGTGATCACAAAAAGATAAGAGAAACTGGTACGAACCACCCTAGCGCTGATAGCTGTATACCGGTTATGTGTGGTCAGCAGGTTAATAATCAGGCGTATTATCCTGCGATCAGGGCCAGCACTTCCTTGCCGGTATCATTCACCATGGCATTGGCATGGAGTGTCCAGGTGAGCAGTTCCAGCGCCTGTTGAGCTTCTGTGATCCCGAGTTCGGCCAGGCGGGACTGATTGAGCGTAAAACCCTGCAAAAGATGTTCACGCAGCACACGAGTGGCCCATTGACGGAATTGAATGCCTCGCCTCGAGTTGACGCGGTATCCGACGGCCAGTGCTACGTCAAGCCCTATAATTTAACGGGTTTATCGGAATTTGCAATGTGCACTATTTGCACATTGCTGTTTTCATCGAGTTCAACATCGCGGAAAATGTTGTTTATATGCTTGGTGATGGCCGAGAGATCACGCTCGAAAATACTAGTCATCTGATCTTGTGATAGCCATAAAGTGTCGCCTTCTAACCGCACCTCCACCCCGGCTTTACCTTTCAGATCTTCATAAATAATTATTATACTCATGGTCAAAGCCTCCGGCATGTCATTGCGACGATTTGGGAGAAATGCCATCAAGTCCTTGCAACGTCTATCCCTGTCCTGTCAAAGTATAAGATAGAAATCTGTCCCCAAGTACTGACGCTGCATGCAGTATCAGGAAAGCACAGCGCTTATTGGCACGGCCCACAGCCGCTCGCCCAGGGGGACCATCTCCGTCCCGTTGTATGCCAGCACGGCGGCAACGCACCCCGGCGTGGCCGCAAGGAACGCCTTCAAACCCGTGAGATCGCGCTCATCCCATTGCGATGACATCTTGACCTCAAGGGCAATGCATTTTCTGCCCGTCTCAATGACGAAGTCGACCTCGTATCTTCCCTGTACGTTCCAGTAGTGCAGTGATGCGCCGGGCATGCGCGCGGCGATGGTTCCCGCAAGGTTCTGCGCGACATGAGTCTCGAACAGAGCCCCCCGCGACGGGTCCGTCTTGAACGTATGAACTCCCGAAAGATAGCAGGCCAGCCCCGAATCGGAGAGATATATCTTCGGCGATTTTATGACCCTGCTCGCGCGATTCTTCAGGAACGGTGTGAGCCGCCAGACAATGAACGACGCCTCCAGCAGGCCCAGATACCGGGAGGTCGTCACGGCGTTCAGCTTCGCGTCACGCCCGAGTTCACTGGGACTGAGCAGTCTGCCCGTCCGCAAAGCTGTCAGTTCCATGAGGTTCTTGAACATGACGATATTATCCAGGCGGCTGAATTGCCGTATGTCCCGCTCCAGATAGGTCTGCTCATATCCCTTAAACCATATGTTCCGGTCTTTCACCTCGCCGAGACAGACCGAAGGCATGCCGCCTGACAGGATTTCGCTGTCCTTGATGGGAATAGAGCCGCTGCCAGGAGAAAGTTTGCCGGTCTCAAGCAGCTTCTCGATGAACGGGCGGTCATGGACAGCGCCTGCCTGCTCCCGCCGTGTGAAGGGATGCATGGTGAAATAAATGGCCCTGCCCGCGAGGCTTTCGGTGATACCCTTCAGCATCGCGAAATTGGCCGATCCGGAAAGCAGATAGTGCCCCGGCTTGCGATGCCGGTCAACCTGCTTCTTGATCGCGGTCAGCACCTCGGGACACTTCTGCACCTCATCGATAGTAAGCGGGTCGTCGCCCTCGACAAAGCGGTCGGGGGCCTCCTTGGCTGCGGCAAGCTGTGCAAAGTCGTCAAAGGTGACGTACCGCCGTTTGCGGAGCCCCGTCTCGTTCCGCAGAAAGGTGCTCTTCCCGCTCTGGCGCATGCCCGTGAGCGCGACGACCGGCATATTCTCCAGGGCAGCAAGCACTGAGCCGCCGATATCACGCTTAAAGTAGGTTGTCATAATATAACATTATATAGTGACAATATGACAATGTCAAGGCGAGAGAAGGCCCACGATGTGATGCAGGACCCCTGCTATGGAGAGGCGGGCTTGACGAGGCGTGGCAACGTTATAGAAGACAGCGAACTATCGATCAAAAGGAAAGATACTCGGGACATTACGTCCCCAAACTTCCACTTCGTTATCCTCGACGCCAGTATTTGAGGAACCATTTCCCGCACGAAAATTTCTGCGGATACGGGAGGAGGGGGTAGAGAAGAGAGCTGGTATTGCCGCTTGAGGGTAACAGTTCCCCTTTACTGATACTTCACCCGGTACTGCATCTTCCCCGCGCCGTCATAGTCGAAATATCCGAACTTTCCGTTTTTCCCGTAGTTTTCGATGGACGCAAGCAATCTGCCGTCGGACGAATAGATCCGTTCGTATTCACAGGCAAAACCGTCGTAGGGCCGCGACGCAAAGGTGAACACCTGCACAGTCCCGGTCCTGCCGTTGAACTCCCGGCTTTCCTTCCGGGTATCGGTCAGGCTGATGAAGCTCGCGTTCGTATCGGTGAACGTCCATCCGCCGCGCAGATATTCCCCCTTCTCCGTTTTGACCGCATAGATGAAATAACCCATGAGCTCATGGACGAGCCACGGGAGCATGTCGGGCCGGGCAGTCCCCCTGAAACGGCAGGCAATGGGGCGGTTCAGGACATAGGTCACGATGCTCGGGCTCTCAGGCCGCTTCCCAACGGCGGCAGTGTCGGAAAGGACCTTCACGAGCGAGTCCGCCGAGAAGCCCTTGTAGTTCACTTTGTAGAACCTCCCCGAGGTCTGGGCCCTGTCTGCCATCGCAAGCAGCGCCTTCATCAGCCGGTCCGCCAATTGCTGAGGCGTCTCCCTGAACAGGTCCCAAGCCTCGGCATCCACGCTTTTGTCCGCGGAATCGTAGTAGAGAATGATGCAGTGCTCGTTCCTGAGCACGTCGGGAAAGCGGCCCTCCGAAAGCGTCGGGGCTTCCTTCTCCGTCAAGGTCGAGTCGGCCGCGTCCGCAGGCGGAGCGAGAAAAGTGAACAGTAACAGCGCACTTGCCAGACACAAGCGTTTCATTGTTCCTCCATCTTCTTCAGGAGAACGGGGATCCTGCCCTTCCCGAAGTCCAACTCGTCAGGCCTCGCATCCACCCGCCGGGTCTGTACGGCAAAATAAGTCTGGGCAAAAGCTATTTCAACCTTGCGCGGGTCGCCGTTTTGGGCGATGAGATAACAGGCGTAACGGGTGAGAGCAATGTCATCTATCTCCCGTTCAGCTCCAGAGCCGATATCGACCATTTTCCTGACGTCAGGAAAATGGTCGGCGATAGAATGGCCGGAAGTTTGGCATGCTATCTTTGCCTTGTCTATTACCTTGGCAAAGTTTTCCCATTTGGTATATCCCAGCAAACCCATCAGGTCACGGGCAAACCAGAATTCTTCGCCGTCAATTTCATGGGAATAATCCTCGAAATTATTGTGCAACTGAATGATAATTTCACTTTTCACGCAGCAGCCCTCCGTTTATTGGTGTTCCCCAAGATGAATTTAATTTTTCATCTCTTCCCCTCCACAATCGCCTGCTCTTCCGGCGTGAGACCGTAGGGGGCATAGACCAATTCATCGGCTTCTTTGTCAAGCCGTGCTGCCTCGGGACCGCCGGGTTCGACGAGATGGCGTTGGCGTTTGCCGCAAAGCACTTTCAGAACGAACGGCCCTAACCCCGGTCCGCCGTGCGAGTCTCAAATGGACAAAGTACAACAATATAGACCTGGCCCTAAGAAGTTCCCCGAAAGGGGAAAACATTCAACCCGAGGTAGAGAAAATCTTCAAATTACTGACAACGTCTGGATAGAATAGAAATTTTCAAGTCTGACCCCAATAGCTCCATGACCCCAATAGCTCCCAATAGCTCCCGACGGAAGCGATAAACCTCCAAGGACTCGGCCTCAACTGACCTTGGGCAGCCAGCTCTTCTGCTGAAGAACATTCCAGGCAATCCGGATATGCTCCGGTTCAAACATTTGTTTTCGGGGGTTCCATGCATGCGTCTTCTCGATAGCTTGATCCGCAGTGACAGATTCCTCGCGTGTAGCCACCCAGTGAACGGTTGAAAGCAGCTCCATACCAAAAGGCGTCTCAAATCCCTTCACCAGGTCTGTCACCCGGTCAAAGTGTTTTCGAGTTTCAGCATGGCGCGCAA
>JANPMZ010000180.1:0-2523 GCA_031427195.1 Nitrospirota bacterium | reverse complement strand
CCGGAAACCGCCGAAACCGTAGCAGCCGAATGCGGCACGGGGCGGGCCTTACCGCTCTTCAACTGCAGAGCGCCGTCGTCGGCGATGATCAGTCCTGAATTCTTGATGTCCTGCTTTGTCAATTTTCGTATCAGCGTGATCGCTTTCCCGCTGCTGTCTAAGACCGGGATCCCCTGGGTGCCAAGCTTCACCGGCACGAGCTGTCCGCTCTGGAAATCGCCGGTTGCAGCATCCACATTTACCTTGAGCACCACGCTCAGGCCGTTGGGCCCGTCGATATTGAAGCGCTCATAAGTAAGGAAGTTCCCGAGGCTGTAGGCAATAAGCTTTCCCTGGTACACTTCGAGCGCGCGCAGCACATGGGGTCCGTGGCCGAGCACCAGATCGGCGCCTGCGTCGATGACCGCATGCGCGAAAGCAGCCACATTGCCCCGGTCCTCGCCGAGAAACTTCTCGTTCATGCCCGTCACCTGCTGGGCTGTGGAACCTTCAGCGCCGCCGTGGAACGAAACGACCACCAGATCGTTCGTTTCTTTGAGTGTGCGGACGATCCGAGCGGCCTCAACCGTATTCAGCATGGAGTACGCATAAGGCGTTTCGAAGTAGAAAAACCCTGCCACGGCAATGCGCCTGCCTTTGATGGTATAGTGCGCAATCGCCTTGCCCCCCACGGGCTGGATCTCGGCAGCAGTAAGGGTGCTGATTGTGCTCTCAACGCCTTTCCTGCCAAAATCGGAAGCGTGATTGTTCGCGATGCTCAGCGCTGAAAAGCCCGCGTCCTTGAGGTAGGCAACATACCGGGTAGGCGTTTTGAAGGCGTAACAGGTCTTGCCCGGCTTCTTGCATTTCGTTGACTCGCCCTCATCGAGCAGCGGACCTTCGAGATTGCCGAAGAGGAGGTCCGCTCCCTGAAAGGAGCCCTTCACCGCATCGAAGATGCCCTTCCCATCATGAGGCGGCAGCAGGGTTTCGGGATAGGTCGTGCCCATCATGATGTCACCCACTGCGGTAATGGTCAGCGTCTGGTCAGGCAGCTCCTGCGTTTGTCCCGGAAGCGGAAGCAGGCAGAGCAGAAATCCGATGGAAAAAACGAAATGTCGAAGCATAGATCAGGTCCTTTTATCCTAAAAAGAGCATTTGACACGGAAGGGGCGGATTAACGTCTGATAAAAGCGGATACATTCTAAAGCAAGGCATTCACCTATTGGGTGGACTTTTTATAAAAGAAATATCCGCCGTTATCCGGCACTTATCCGATTGTATCCGTGTCCAAATGCCTTTTTCAGGTTTATCCTCTCCGGAAGTTATTCGATTACAGTTTCCTCCCCTGAGGAGAGCGAGTAGGGGGGGGTTCTGTTCCACCCGCCGTTCTGCTTCGTGACGCTTTGTGTAGCGGCGATCGTTATACGTTAAACCTGAAGTTCATAATATCGCCGTCCTTGACCACATATTCCTTGCCTTCGGAGCGGAGCAGTCCTGCCGCCTTGACCGCCTGTTCGGTTTTGTACTTCATCAGGTCGTCGAAATGGAACACCTCGGCGCGGATAAAACCTTTTTCAAAATCCGAGTGAATTTTACCGGCTGCCTGCGGCGCTTTGGTCCCTTTGGTGATGGTCCAGGCCCGCACTTCCTTCTCGCCTGCGGTCAGGTAGGTCATAAGCCCCAGCAGCTCATAGCCGGCACGGATCATCCGGTCGAGGCCCGACTCCTTGAGGCCCATGCCCGCGAGGTACTCCTTCCGCTCTTCCAGCGGCAACTGGGCGATCTCACACTCCACCTGGCCTGAGATGATCACGACCCTGGCGCCTTCCTCTGCCGCGATCTTCTTCACGGCGTCCACATGCGGGTTGGGTTTGTCCACCATGTCCTCCGCCACGTTCGCCACATACAGCACCGGCTTGGACGATAGCAGCGTATAGCTCTTGAGCCACAGGGTCTCTTCCTCGGAATGGCTTGCTCTGCGGATGGGTTCGCCTTTTGCGAGCATATCCTTGAGCCGCCGCATGAACTCCACTTCCTCAAGGGCCTTCTTGTCGCCGGTCTTGGTCATTTTTTCGGCTTTGTAGAGCCGCTTCTCGATGGCGTCCAGGTCGGCAAGCATAAGCTCCGCTTCGATCACTTCGATGTCTTCCTTGGGGTCCACCTTGTTCGCGACATGGATGACATTCGGGTCATCGAAGCAGCGCACCACATGGGCGATCGCGTCCACCTCGCGGATGTTGGCCAGGAACTTGTTGCCCAGCCCTTCGCCCTTGGAAGCGCCTTTCACCAGCCCGGCGATGTCGACGAACTCCATGCTCGTGGGTATGCTCTTTTGTGAATGGTAGATCTCGGCAAGCGCTCCGATCCGTTCATCCGGCATGTCCACCACGCCCACGTTCGGATCGATCGTGGTAAAGGGATAGTTTGATGCCTGCGCGCCCGCCGACGTGAGCGCGTTGAATATGGTGGACTTGCCTACATTGGGAAGTCCGACGATGCCGCAGTTAAAACCCATGGTATGCTCCTGAGTGAGAAATTAAG
>JANPMZ010000179.1:0-5171 GCA_031427195.1 Nitrospirota bacterium | reverse complement strand
GTGCTTGTTTTTCTGATCATGGAGTATCGGTTCAAGATCGCTGCGCTTGGATCGTTCATGCTTCCCCTGGTGCTCGTTCTCATGGCCCCGGCCTTCATCGTTTCGGGAGATATCAAAGAGCTCAATCCGGTCCTTAAAAGCGGCTGGCTCGGCATCCATACCAGCTTCGCTATCCTGGGTGAATCGGCCTTTGCTTTTGCGTTCATCATATCGATCATGTACCTGATCCAGGAACGGCAACTCAAGGCGAAGCGTCTTGGCGTCATTTTTCACCGCCTGCCTTCGCTCGATATTATGGACACCCTGGGGTATAAGTCGCTTACCATCGGCTGGCCCTTGTTCACGCTCGGCATGATCACCGGAGCGATCTGGGCGAACAGCGCCTGGGGGACCTACTGGAGCTGGTCGCCGAAAGAAACGTCATCGCTCATTATCTGGGTCGTGTACCTGGCGTTCCTGCACCTGCGGACGATCGGCTGGCGGGGAAAGAGGATGGCCTATCTCACGATCTTTGGATTCGTGCTCGTCCTGACAAGCTTTTTTATCATCAGCCGGATGAACGTTGAAAAGCATACCTTTTAAGGCGGCACGCGAATGAGTATCATCGTAGTCGGTCTCAGCCATAAAACAGCGCCCATCGAGGTGCGCGAAAAGCTCAACTTTCCCGAGAACACGCTTCCCGATGCGCTTCGGAAGCTCATGACCTATGAGGGCGTCAGGGAGAGCCTTATTGTATCCACCTGCAACCGCGTCGAGATCTATGCGTGCGTACAGGACAGTGTCTCGGGCGTCGACCGGATCAAACAGTTTATATCGGATTACCATGGCCTCAGCCGGGAGTCGCTGGAGCAGGCGCTCTATGTCTATCCCGAGGCCCAGGGCGTTCGGCATACTTTCCGCATGGCTTCAAGCCTCGACTCCATGGTCGTCGGCGAAGCGCAGATCCTGGGCCAGCTCAAGGACGCTTTCGACATCTCTCTCAAGACCAAGACCACCAGCACAATCCTTAATAAACTGATCAAAAAAGCGATCTCTGTTGCAAAGCGGGTCCGTACCGAAACCAAACTCGCCGAAGGGGCCGTATCCATCAGCACCGCTGCTGTTGAGCTGGCAAAAAAGATCTTCGGCGAGCTGGAAGGGAAAACCGTGATGCTCCTGGGCGCAGGCGAGATGGCGGAACTTGCGGCGCAACACCTTCTGGGCAACGGCGTCAAGCACATCATGGTGGCCAACCGCACCTTCGAGCGCGCCGAAGAGCTTGCCCTGGAGTTCAAGGGAGACGCCATCAGGTTCGAGCATTTTCCCGATGCCATGGTAATGATCGATATCCTGATCTGCGCCACGGGCGCGCCGAAATACGTGGTCAACCGCGAGATGGTCGCCAGGGCGGTGAAGGAACGGCGCCACAAACCCATCTTTCTGATCGACATCTCCAATCCCCGGAACATCGATCCCGAGGTCGACAAGGAAGACAATGTGTACCTTTACGACATCGACGATCTACAAAGCAAGGTCGCTGTCAACACCGAAGGCAGGTCAAAGGAAGCTGAAAAAGCGGAAGAGCTTATATCGCTGGAGGTGGAAACCTATCTTCAGTGGGAGCGCGCCCTGGATGCGGTGCCGACTATCGTGGACTTGCGCGAGAAGGTGGAGGACTTCAGGAAGCGCGAGTGCGACAAAACACTTGCGTCGCTGAACACCATCACCGACGACCAGAAACGCGCCATTGAGGCCATGTCCCAGGCCATCGTGAACAAACTGCTCCACGCGCCGCTGGTGGTCCTTAAGCAGGCGGCATCCGTTCCGGGCGAGGGTGATGCCACGATCGCTGTTGCGCGCAGGCTGTTCAACCTTGACAAGGAACTGAAGCGGCCTGGCCATGTGAGGGCTGCGGGTGTCGAGGATTCCATAGTGCCGATGCAGGGAACGGGAGCAAAGGCCCCTTGCAGGTGACGGCAGTTCGGAGTAAGGCTCCTGGTTTGTTGTTTTACTTCGTTGATGCCTTTGCCAAGGTCATAATCTACCGCGGAGGCGCAGAGACGCGGAGAAATGCCTGTTGAACGAATAAGGATTTTCTCTGTGTCTCGGCGTCTCAGCGGTGAAATTAGACCCAGTTTTCAGGTCCATCAGTTTTTATCCGCAATCATCTGCGGCCAAATAGTTTTATAAGGAGTCTTTCATTGAGAAAAGAAATCAGGATCGGTACACGGGCGAGCGCTTTGGCGCTGTGGCAGGCCGAGTGGGTGAAGTCGGAGCTTGAAAAGAAGTATCCGGGGATGACGGTTTCCCTTACCAAGATCAAGACCACGGGGGACAAGATCCTTGACGTCCCCCTGGCGCAGGTAGGGGGCAAGGGGCTTTTTGTCAAAGAAATCGAAGAGGCCATGCTTGCCAATGAGATCGATATTGCCGTGCATAGCATGAAGGATGTGCCGACCCTGTTCCCCGACGGGCTCCATCTTTCGTGCATCACGAAGCGCGAAGATGCGCGCGACGCCCTCCTGACGCGGAACAACATGAAGTTCAAGGATCTGCCGCAGGGGGCAACGATCGGCACCAGCAGCCTCAGGCGCCAGGCCCAGCTCATGAGCGTCCGGCCTGACTTCAAGATCCAGCAGCTCAGGGGCAACGTCGATACGCGGCTGCGGAAGCTGAAAGAGGGACAGTTCGACGCCATCATTCTTGCGGCGGCAGGAGTACGGCGCCTCGGCCTTGCTGAGAACGTGTCGGAATACCTCGACCCCGCGATCAGCCTGCCTGCCATCGGCCAGGGTGCGCTCGGCATCGAGTGCCGGGTGGACGACCGGGAGCTGAACGACCTTATCGCCTTCTTTAATCATCAGGACACGCGGACCTGCGTTACCGGCGAACGAGCGCTCTTGCGCAGGCTCGAAGGCGGCTGCCAGGTGCCGATCGCCTGTTACGGTCAGATGATGAACGGCAAGCTGCATCTCATCGGACTGGTCGGCAGTGTTGACGGGAAGCGCATTATCAAGGATACGATCGAAGGCGAAGCAGATAAGGCCGAGAAGCTCGGTGTGACCCTGGCAGAGAAGCTTCTGTCCAAGGGCGCTGACGTGATCCTTCGTGAAGTTTACGGACATACTACTGATTTCAGCGGGAATAATTTACTGGAGAACTAATTCGTAAAAACAAGACTTTACCGCGGAGGCGCGGAGACGCGGAGTAATGCGTAGTGAAAATATTAAGGACTTTCTCTGCGTCGCTTGGAAGCGCCTACTTTTGGCTCGGCGTCTCAGCGGTTAAATTCGCTTATTGCGCGTCCATCAACCGTTCGTTCTCCCTGGTAACAATCAACCTATGACTCTATCAATCGGAAAAGTATATTTGATCGGCGCCGGACCGGGTGACCCCGGCCTGATCACGGTTAAGGGCCTGGAATGCGTGAAAAAGGCCGACGTGATTATCTATGATTACCTCGCGAACGAGCGGCTGCTCGACCATCGCAGGCCTGATTCTGAACTGGTCTACGTGGGCAAGCAGGGGGGCAAGCATACGCTTCCGCAGGAAGAGATCAACGATCTCATCGTTCGCAAGGCAAAAGAGGGCAAGATCGTCGCCCGCTTGAAGGGCGGAGATCCTTTCATCTTCGGCAGGGGCGGCGAGGAAGCCGAAGATCTCGTGGACGCGGGCATTCCCTTCGAGGTCGTGCCCGGCGTGACCGCCGCGACGGCGGTTCCCACCTATGCCGGTATTCCGCTTACCCATCGGGACCATACCGCGAGTGTGGCATTTGTGACCGGGCACGAAGACCCCACCAAGCCCGAATCCAAAGTGCATTGGGACAAGATATCCACGGGCGTTGGCACGCTGGTGTTCTTCATGGGCATGAAGAACCTCCAGAGTATTGTGGACAATCTGGTGGCGCACGGCAGGATCGCGGAGACGCCGGTGGCCCTTATCCAATGGGGCACCCGGACGGACCAGCGTGTCGTGACCGGGACCCTTGCCGATATTATCCCAAAGGTCAAAGCAGCAAAGCTCGGGCCGCCGGCGATCATCGTTGTGGGCGATGTAGTAAAGCTCCGGGAAAAGCTCAACTGGTACGAATCCAAGCCCTTGTTCGGAAAACGAGTGGTCGTGACACGCTCGCGGGACCAGGTCAGCATCTTTGCCGAGCAGCTCATCGACCGGGGCGCCACCACCATAGAATTACCGACCATTGACGTGGTGCCGCCTTCGAGCTGGGATGAACTGGACAGCGCGATCCAGGCCATCGAATCCTATGCCTGGGTGATCTTCACGAGCGCCAATGCCGTAAAGTACTTTATGGAGCGCCTCCGGAGCCTGGGCAAGGACCTGCGGATGCTGAAGGGCGTGAACCTCTGCGTGGTCGGCCCGAAAACCGCGGAATCGCTGGAACAGTACGGGCTCCGGGCGGACCTGGTGCCGACGGAATTCAAAGCAGAGGGCGTGCTCGCTGCGCTGGGCGGTGTAAAGGTCAAAGGCGTGAAATTCCTGATCCCGCGCGCCAAGGTGGCCCGGGAACTTATCCCGGACAAGCTTCGCGAGCTTGGCGCGGAGGTTACCGTGGCAACGGCCTATGAAAACGTGAAGCCGGCCGCTGATGTGGAGCGCGTACGGAAGCTCTTTATTGATAATAAAATATCGACGGTAACGTTCACCAGCTCCTCAACGGTCCACAATTTTGTTGAAATACTCGGCCCAAAAGAGTATAAAACATTACTGGCAGGAGTTGACGTGGCCTGTATCGGCCCGGTAACGGCGAAAACAGCTGAGGAGTACGGCATGCAGGTCGACATTATGCCGAAGGACTATACGATATCGGCTTTTGTCGAATCCATTGTAGAATTCTATAAAAAATAGCTAGTTCCTTCGGTATTCCCGGGATGGCTGGAGCAGAGGGAAATGAAGGGACGAAAAAAGGAGAATAGCATGATCACGATCGCAGACATTGCAGCAGAGAAGATAAAAGAGGTGCTGAAGGCAGAAGGGGTGGAGAACCATGGTCTGCGCATATCGGCGGCCGCCGGCTGCGGCTGCGGCCCTTCCTATGAGATCATGATCGACGACAAATCCGGCGACGGCGATACGGTCATTGAAAAGAACGGCGCAAAGCTGTATGTAGATGAATCGACCTCGAAGATCCTTGCCGGTGCGGAGCTGGGCTTTGTGAGCGACGAGCGCGG
>JANPMZ010000178.1:0-8026 GCA_031427195.1 Nitrospirota bacterium | reverse complement strand
TTGACGAGGTACTGAAGGCAAGCGGGTACGAGGCCCAGGGCGAACTGGTCTTTGTACCTCACTACGAGTCGCCAAAGCGTCACGGCAGTGACAATGAATATCCGTTTACCTTTATCGACTACAAGTCGAGGCTGAACCGGGAGGGCCGGAGCCAGAACACGACCTGGTATCACGAGTTCAAGAAGATGGACGTGGGAGATGTGAGCGGGGAAGACGTTACCAAGATCAACCCGAGCGATGCCAAAAAGCTGGGGATCAAGAACGGCGACGCCATCCGTCTTACCTCCACCAACGGCGCCATCGTCACCAAGGCGAAGTTGTGGGAAGGGGTGCGCCCCGGCACGATCGCCAAGTGCTACGGCCAGGGCCACTGGGCCTACGGCCGCGTGGCCGCCAAGGATTACGCCAAGGCGCAGCCGCGCGGCAGCAACAATAACGAGTTGCTCGTTGACGACTACGACCGTTTGAGCGGATCCACCGCCCGCAACGGCGGCTTCACCGGCGTCAAGATCGAGAAGATATGAGAAAGGAGGAGATAGTAAATGCCTAAATACGGAATGGCCATAGATCTGCAGAAATGCGTGGGTTGCGGCGCATGCGCCCTCGCCTGCAAAACGGAGAATAATACTCAGGACAGGGCTGACGGACAGACCTTCAACTGGGCAGATTTCATCATGAAAGAGGAAGGGAAGTTCCCGAACATCAAGGCCAGCACAATGCCGGTGCTCTGCAATCACTGCACCGACGCCCCTTGCGTTAAGGCCTGCCCGGTAACGCCCAAGGCGATGTTCAAGACTGCCGACGGCATTACCATGCATAACGACGAACGGTGCATCGGTTGCCAGAATTGCCAGCGGGCCTGTCCTTACAGCAGCACGGACGTGGACAAGAGCAAGGCGGCATACAGCGTACTGAGCTTCAACGCGCACGGCGGCACAACGCATCCTTTCTACCGGGACACAAAGGAGATCATTCCCGGCTGCACCTCTTCAGGCGCCGAGGTTTCCAAAACGGCGGGCGACACTCCTCCGCACCGCACGCTGTACCAGCACCCGGAATATGAGGACGTCCGGAGGAGCGGCATTACGGAGAAGTGCATCTTCTGCGAACACCGGGTAAAGAAGGGCGAGCAGCCTTACTGTGTGGTTTCTTGCCCGGCAAAGGCCCGCATTTTCGGAGACCAGAACGATCCGAACAGCGAACTCAGCCAGATCCTCAAGCAGCACAAGCCGGTCCAGCTTAAGAACAGCAAGGGCACGCTTTTGAAGGCCGGTGAAAAAAGCACGAAGCCTAATGTGTTTTATGTCAGGAGCTACAAACCCGCGGCCGGGAAGGCGTAACGAATAATTGCATTCCAGAGTGATGGGCGGCCGGTTTAAAGACCGGTCCCCCTCGCTCAGTTATTTCACCTTGGTCCGGAAACCCTGATGGAAAAATTGAGAGGGGTATGTATGGATATCGAACAATTCATTCAATTCGAGCGGGCGCGGCGGGATTGCTATAAGCTGCTCGCGGCCTGTTTTTATCAGCCGCAAAAGAAGTTGTTCCTTGATGAGAATGTTTTTACGGCACTTGGCAATTTGCTGACCCGTGTTTGCCCGGAAGCGGCATTCTTTTCTGAAAAAATGGCAACGGCTTTAATGCAGTACGACGAAGAGACGCTGCTGGTGGAATACGCACGGCTCTTTGTGGGGCCTAACGAGCTGTTGGCCCCTCCGTACGGCTCCGTATATCTGGAAGAAGGCAGAAAAGTGATGGGCGAGTCAACCGCCAGGGTCATGGAATTCTACAAAGCGGAAGGTCTGTCCATGGACGAGCAGTTTCAAAATCTGCCGGACCATATCACGGCGGAAATGGAATTCATGTATTATTTTGCATACCAGGAAGTCGAGGCCCTTGAGAAGAATGATAGGGAAAAGGCCGTTTATTTTCAGAATAGACAGGAAGTCTTCCTGCGGACGTTTTTGGACGGATGGGTCGTTTCCTTCAGCGAAAAAATAAAAGAGGGAACGGAAAACGGATTTTATCTGGCCCTTGCCGACTGCCTGTCGATTTTCATGTCGAAAACAGACCGCTGCGCAATGCCGGAAGAACTGCGGGAAAATCTGGCGCGGGTTTAATATAAACAATGCTGACGGACAAGCTCATCAATAAGGCCTTTAGCACCGCCGAACCGCTGATTTCAACAGACAGATCTCGCTGCGTAAGAATGCGTTTTAATGAAAACACTTGTTCGATATGCACCGCAAATTGCAGGAGCGGGGCAATATCCATCGACGACGGCATTGCCGTTGAAGCGCGAAAGTGCACGGAGTGCATGTTGTGCGTGTCCGAGTGTCCCTCGGGGTGTTTTATTGTCGCGGACGAGGATTTTTTCGTCATTCTTTCCAAGCTGCGAAAAACGCAAAATTCCGTCTCAAATCCCGTGCTCGGCTGCAAGCAAGCCCGTGACACGGAGGCCCACGAAAAAACCAGATGTCTGGGCTTTCTGTCGGAAGAGCATCTTATTGCGTTAACGGAATATCTCGATAAGCCGCTCTCTCTCAACCTGACCGCCTGCGGCGGATGCAGGAACTCGTTCATTGTTGAAATGCTCAAGGAACGAATTCAAAGCGCACGGACGAAAACATCTCTCGATGTCGGGAAAAGAATCATATTGGCCGAAAAAAAAGCGAACCTGGTTTTTGAGGATGTTTCCGTGGACCGGAGGGGGTTTTTAAAGGCGCTTAAGACAATGACCTTTACGCAGGTTGCCGGGTTGATCGAAAAGACTGACGCCGGAATACCCCTGTCGTATACAGAGAAAAAACTTCCTTTGAAACGCAATATATTTAATACCGTTGTGAGGAAGCTTGCTAACGGCAATGCGGTTGCCGGCCTTTTGCGAAATTATGCTTTCACGGTAAAGACCGGAGAGACGTGCAATAATTGTTTTGCCTGCATCGGTATGTGCCCGACCGGCGCTCTGAAGATCAAGAAAGACACGAACGGCCCGGGTTTGCTGTTTAATTCTTCATTGTGCACCGGATGCGGCCTGTGTAGCGACTTCTGCCCCGCTCACGCGGTGAGCGTTTCACCGGGGTTTTTCGGCAATAACTATTTTGAATATGCTATCTGCAATGCCGGAGCTTTTACCGTCCATGCCGAGGCGGGCAAAAATTAACACCAAATTTACATTTGAATGGGATATATTTCTTCATGGAAAACGCATCGGAGTTTGAGTCTCTGCTTACTGAATCGGTAAAGATCCACGGGCATCTTTGCGCCGGACAGGTGCTGGGTGTACGCATGACAATGCTCGGCCTCAAGGCGATCGGCATTAACGATCCGAAAGGAAAAGATCGCAAGAACATCATTGTTTTCGTCGAGATGGACCGGTGCGCCACAGACGCGGTCCAGTCCGTGACCGGCTGCAGCCTGGGGCACCGGACCATGAAGTTTTTAGACTATGGCAAGATGGCGGCGTCGTTCCTGAACCTGAAAACGGGCAAAGCCATGCGCATCATTGCGCGCGAGGATTCCCGGGAGAAGGCAAAGGAGTTTTTCCCCAAAATTGAGAACAAGTACGCCGCACAGCTTGAGGCCTATAAGGTCATGTCGGATGAAGAATTATTTGGAGTGATGGAAGTGACCATCAATGTCGCGCCCCAGAATATGCCGGGAAAACCGATGCGCAGAGTGCAGTGCGACTCCTGCGGGGAGCATGTTCAGGACATGCGGGAAGTCTGCCAGGACGGCAAGGTCCTGTGCGTTCCCTGCGCCTCAGGCGGCTACTACGAAATGAAAGCGTCTTATTATGAGGTGCGTTATGCAGAAAAGCCATAACGGACTGGACATCAGATCGAAAATATGGATCGAGGTCGGAGGCGAGCCGGTCTTCGGACGGGGCAGGCGCTTTCTTCTGGAGGCCATAGACACCCACGGTTCGATCAATCGGGCCGCACAGGAAGTGGATATATCCTTCCGGAAGGCATGGGGCTATATCAAGGCGATGGAAGAACGGCTGGGCGTGAAGCTCGTCGAGCGCCAGACGGGCGGAAAGAACGGCGGCGGCGCTAAGCTTACGAATGATGCGCGGGATTTGTTGAAAAAATACGAAGCTCTTGAAAAAGGCATACAGGAGCTCGTCGATAAACGGTTCAGGGCAGTATTCAAGGGAGGCGTCCATGTGTGATGATGCGCATGATAATCAAAGTCACGGTCCTGTCATGAAAGCGATACCGGTCAATCAGGCCGTAGGCACGGTCCTTGCTCATGATATAACCGAGATACGGCCCGGCGAGTTCAAAGGCCGCGCATTCAAGAAGGGCCACGTCATTCGCGAGGAGGATGTTTGTCACCTTCAGCGGCTCGGCAAGGAGAATCTTTTTGTGCTGAGTGTAGCAGAGGACGAGCTGCATGAGAACGATGCGGCCTATGCGATCGCCCGTGCGCTCATGGGCGACGGCGTGGCTATCAAGGGCGAACCGAAGGAAGGGAAGATCAGCATTATTGCAGAACGTGATGGGCTGCTGAAGATCAACCGTGAAGCCCTGTTGGCTTTTAACATGCTTGGCGACGTCATGTGCGCCACGCTCCATGACAATACGGTTGTGAAAAAAGGACAGACTATCGCGGGAACGCGGGCGATCCCGCTGGTGGTGAAGAGGAACATTGTTGAAGAGGCGGTGAGGATTGCGGGGGCAGCGCGAAATCCCCCCCCCTCACCCCAGCCCTCTCCCCCAGGGGAGAGGGAGCTATGACGTTTCCTCTTCCCTCAGGGGAGAGGATGAAGGTGAGGGGTGGTGTCCTCCAGGTAAAGGAGATCAAAAAACCGAAGGTCGGCGTCGTAATCACTGGAAACGAAGTCTATCATGGCAAAATCAAGGACGCCTTCGCTCCAGTCATTACGAAGAAAATCGATGAGATTGGCGGGGAACTTGTGGGCGTCTACTATGCACCCGACGACAAAGCGTTCATCGTGGACAGGCTGCGGGAATTGCTGAATGCGGGAGCCGATCTCCTGATCACCACGGGCGGCATGTCCGTTGATCCCGATGACGTAACACGGTTCGCCATCCGGGAGCTGGGCGCTGTGGATATAACTTATGGTTCAGCTGTGCTGCCTGGGGCGATGTTTTTGACAGCCTATCTCGGCAATGTGCCCATTCTCGGCATTCCGGCCTGCGGCATGTACGCGAAAATGACTATCTTCGATCTCGTCCTTCCACGGGTGCTTGCAGGAGAAAAGATCGGGAGGCGCGAGCTGGCGGAACTGGGCCATGGCGGGCTCTGCATGAAGTGCGACGTATGCCGGTATCCTGTCTGTCCCTTCGGGAAATTAGGGTAGGCTTGTATGAAAATTACTTCGCCAAATACGTCGGCGGCAGAGGGTAAACCGCTCATGGATTCCTTCAACCGGCAGATCGACTATCTACGGATATCCATCACCGACAGGTGCAATCTGAAATGTATTTATTGCATGCCGGAAAAGGGGCTTAAGCACTTTGCCCAGGAAGATATCCTTACGAGCGACGAGATCACAAGAATAGTTCGTATCGCATCCAAATACGGCGTCCGGCAGGTCCGCCTCACGGGCGGGGAACCGTTATTGCGCGACGATATCATCCCGCTCATTGCCGGGATCAAGCGGGCGGGCATTCAGGACCTCAGCATAACTACCAACGGGCAGCGGCTGGCCGTTATGGCAGGGGCGCTCAAAAAAGCGGGCCTCGACCGGGTGAACATCAGCCTCGACACGCTCATCGCACAGCGTTATCGGGAAATTACGAGAGGCGGCGAACTCGATCGGGTATGGGAAGCCGTGGCAGAGGCGGAACGCGTCGGACTTTCCCCGGTAAAGATCAATATGGTGCCTGTCCGTGGAGTCAACGACGATGAGGTATCCCAGTTTGCAGCCCTCACCCTATACAAAGACGTTCACGTCCGCTTCATCGAGTTCATGCCCATAGGAAACCGTAAAACGTGGAATCCTGACGCCTATTTGAGCAAAGACGAGATCATGGAACGCGCATCGTCCACCGGGAAGCTGGTCCAATTGCCCTTCAAAGGCGGCGGCCCTTCGCGGAATTATCGGATCGAGGGGGCGCAAGGCATGATTGGTTTCATAAGCGCCATGAGCGACTGTTTTTGCGGTTCCTGCAACCGGCTGCGGCTTACGGCGATCGGCAAGTTGAGACCGTGCCTCTTTTCAGAAACAGCAGTGGACCTCAGATCCCCCCTCAGGAACGGCGCTACCGACGATGAGCTGAAAAGCCTTTATCGCAGCGCGGTCTTGTCCAAACCCGCCAGACATGCCCTGCATGAGGGTTCTTTGCTCCATTCTTCCTTGTCTCCCATGTCGCAGATCGGCGGATAATAGATGACTAATAAGTTGACTCACTTTGATGATGCCGGCGCAGCCCGCATGGTGAACGTTGCCGAAAAACCGGAGACCGCTTATGATATGTGCAAGGCCGTGGACCGGGGTACGGCCATAACCGACATCAGGCTGATGAAGAAGACCGGCGGCAAGAGCGGAGCGTTTGAGAGGAAATAACGAATCATGGTAACCGTCAAGCTGTTCGCCATACTGAAGGATCGCGCACAGAGAGGGGAGCTGATTCTCGATTTCACTTCCGGCACGGTAGCGGACCTTTTGAGAGCTGTTTCACGCGAATGTCCTGAGCTTGCCGGTCTTTTGACAGCGGACCGGATCATGATTTCAATAAATCAAGAATTCGCAAAGAAGGACGCATTGGTCAAGGACGGTGATGAAGTAGCGCTCATGCCGCCCTTTTCAGGCGGGTCCGGCCTTTTTGGCATTGTTCGCCTTCAGCAGGAGCCATTCTCCCTGGACGAGGAAATGGAATGGCTGAAACGGTCTTCGCTGTCCATCGGCGGCATTGTGATTTTTCTCGGAACCACGCGGGATATATCGCGGTCAAAGGCTGTAGCGAAGCTCGATTTCGAACATTATCCCGGCATGGCCGAGAAAAAGCTGTCAGAAATCAGGAACCGGGCGATCAGAGAATTCGGTGTGATCGATGTAATGATTATCCACCGGGTTGGGACCCTTCCGGTGGGAGAACATATCGTGCTGATTGTGGTTGCAGCAGGGCACCGCGATGAGGCATTCCGCGCCTGCCGTTTTTGTATCGATGAGTTAAGGCGGATTACACCCATCTGGAAGAAGGAAACAACACCTGATGGTGAGATTTGGGTGCATGACCATCCATGAACGAAATAAAGAAATAAGGGATTGACAATTCGATTCCCGTAAGCTAACATATAAAAATAACTTTATATGAGGTGCGGGAATGTTAAAGGATTTTGCTTCTTATCTGGTGTATGATCTGTTCGGCATGACACAGAATACGCGGTTGTCGGGCGCTCTGGAATTCTTCATTTACGACACAATTAAGATATTTTTGCTGCTCTCCGTCATTATCTTCGCCGTTTCCGTTATCCGGTCCTACTTCCCGTCTGAACGGACCAAGCGCATCCTGACGCATAAACGTGAGTTTATCGGAAATATCCTGGCAGCTTTATTGGGCATCGTCACGCCCTTCTGCTCCTGCTCCGCCGTGCCGCTCTTTATCGGATTTATAGAGGCAGGGGTACCCTTGGGCGTTACCTTTTCCTTCCTTATCTCCTCTCCCATGGTGAATGAGGTCGCAGTTGTGCTTCTTTGGGGCCTCTTTGGCTGGAAGATCGCGCTTATCTATATGGGCACCGGTCTGCTTGTCGCGATCTTCGCGGGCATGGTCATCGGCAAGCTAAAGCTTGAAAGATGGGTAGAGGAGTATGTTTATAAAATAAAATCCCTGGGCACTGCTGCCGATATTGCGAGGCAGACATTCAGGGATCGTCTTATGTATGCCCGGGAAAATACGACGGACATCTTGAAGAAAGTATGGGTTTATGTGGTCGTTGCCATTGGCATCGGCGGATTTATCCATGGGTATGTACCTGAAGATTTTCTGGTACGCTACGCCGGCCCGCAGAATCCGTTCGCTGTCCCGATTGCCGTTGCGCTTGGCGTTCC
>JANPMZ010000177.1:0-5176 GCA_031427195.1 Nitrospirota bacterium | reverse complement strand
GATCAGCGTTTTCAGGGTATGGGCCATAATCCCAGAGCACGGAAATGGTCAGGACAGGTCGTCGGGAGCGTTGCTTCTGTCACAATCAGGTAAAAAGGGTAAAAGGTAGTGTGCCGTTAGATGGTATCTAACAGGAAGGTAGTGTGCCTTTATGCGTCTATTGATAAACCTTCGGTTGCCGTCATCATGGCGGCGCTTTGGCAGTGGGTTTTATTTTCAAGTTCCAAAGTTCCGAGGAAATAACGCTCGCGATAAAGGATTTTGTATATCTCAAGCGAAAGGCCGGTTTTAGATTGCGGTTGATAAAGGCGTGGAAATGGAAAAAGGCCGGAGCAGCGCCGTCCCAAGGAGCAGTTCGATCACCTCGGATATGGCATTCAATAATGAATTATGTTACTATAGCCATCTATGAAACGCGATATCTGGATATTTCTGTTCATCATCGGGCTTCTGTTCTTCAGCTGGCCGATTATGAGCATCTTCAGGCACAGCCTGGCGACCGCCTTATTCGTCGTCTGGTTCCTCTTCATCGCGCTCATTTTTATCATTGCTCACATCCCGGAGCGGGAGGACGGAGGGAAATAAGTGTTCTCGCCCCTGGTCCTGCTCGGCATCATTCTCGGCTATCTGCTCCTGCTCTTTTCCGTTGCCTATTTTGCGGAACGGAAGGAATCGCAGGGGAAGAGCCTGGTCTCCAATCCCTACATCTATTCTCTTTCCCTTGCCGTGTACTGCACCTCCTGGACCTTTTACGGCAGCGTGGGCAAGGCGGCGAACTCGGGGCTCAGCTTTCTCACGATCTATATCGGCCCGACGCTCATGGCGGCGCTGTGGTGGATCGTGCTCCGGAAGATCGTGTACCTGTCCAAAGAGAACCGGATCACCACGATCTCGGATTTCATCTCATCGCGCTACGGTAAGTCCCTCGGCCTCTCGGCTCTGGTCACGTTTGTCGCGGTCGTGGGGATTACCCCCTATCTCGGCCTGCAGCTCAAAGCCATCATGACGACCTTCACCCTGCTCTCGGGCAAACCGCAGAGCACTAATTTTGAGGGCTGGTTCGTTTCGTTGCTCCTCGGGATCTTTGCCGTGATCTTCGGCGCGCGCAGGCTCGATGCATCGGAGCGCCACGAAGGCCTGGTCTTTGCCGTTGCCTTCGAATCGGCGATTAAGCTGGTTGCGTTCATGAGTGTCGGGTTCTTTGTGACCTACGGACTCTTTAACGGGTTCGGCGATATCTTCGGGAGGATCCAGCAGGGGCCTTATGCGCTGCTCATGAAGATCGGCGACGCCTCGCCGGTGAGCTTTCTGGAATGGACCTCGCTTACCTTTTTGTCGATGATGGCCATCATGTTCCTGCCCCGCCAGTTCCACGTGGCCGTGGTGGAAAATTATTCCGCGGACCATATTAAAAAGGCCATGTGGCTTTTTCCGCTCTACCTGTTTCTGATCAATATCTTTGTGCTTCCCATCGCGTACGGCGGGCTTTTGCTGGGCGACATCCAGTCGACAGCGGACTATTTTGTGCTCACGATCCCCCTGCACACCGGCCACTCGCTCCTGGCGCTCATCGCGTTCATCGGAGGGTTTTCCGCCGCAACCGCCATGATCATCGTGGAATCCGTGGCGCTCAGCACCATGGTGATGAACAGTTTTGTCGTGCCCATGCTTTGGGACCTTCGGGCGTTCAGGAACTTTTCCGTCGTGATGCTGAACATCAAGCGGGCCGTGATTCTCGGCTGCGTGTTCCTCGGCTATACCTTCGCCGTGTACATCGGCGATTATTACAGCCTCGTGGACATCGGGCTCAAGTCCTTTGAGGCGGTCACGATCTTCGCCCCCTCCTTTCTGCTCGGCCTCTATTGGAAGGGCGGCAATAAAAAGGGGGCGATTGCGGGCATCCTCGCGGGGTTCGGCGTCTGGATCTATACGCTGCTTATTCCGGCGTTCCTGCGCGCCGGCCTCGTTGAGCCGGGCAGTTTCATGGGGGCGGTCTTCCAATCACGGCTGCTGAACCCCACGGCGCTTTTCGGCCTTGAAGGCCTTGACCGCTGGAGCCATTCGCTTTTCTGGGGCCTGTTTCTGAACCTGCTGTTCTATGTGGGAGTATCGCTCTTCACGAAACAGTCCGACGCCGAAACCCGCCAGGCCATCATTTTTGTCGACTCCTATTCTCCGCCCCAGTTCTCGCAGAACCAGCGGCAGCTCAAGGTCGGCGAGATCGAGGGGGTGCTGGCACAGTATCTCGGCCCAACAGAGGCGCGCGAGGTCATCGCTACCTTTGTCCGGAAGGCAGGCGTGGACCAGCAGGCGCTGTCGGGCGAGTGGCTGTACAAACTCAGGCAGGAAGCCGAGCGGTCCCTCGCGGGCGCGCTGGGGCCGTCGATCAGCACCCTTGTGTTCCAGGACAAGGCGCTCCTGACGCATGAAGAAGCGCTGCAGGTATCGAAATCGATCCGCCAGATCTCGCAGAGCCTGCAATTGTCGCGGCAGGAACTGGCCGAAGCGAACCGGCAGCTTGCCCTGCTCAAGGAGTTCAGCGAGAACATCATTGAGAGCCTGCCTCTCGGCGTGGCGACACTCGACGAGTCGCTGCGCGTAAAATACTGGAACAGTGGTATGGAAATGATTACGGGCGTGGAAAAGGCCGAGGCCATGAACAGCCAGGCCGAAGACCTGCTCACCTGCCTTGAGCCGCGTCTTTTCACGCCCCTGGTGCAGGAAGGCGAGATCATCTGCCGCCGGAACTTTGAACCCCAGATCATCCTGAAGGGGAACCTGAGCAAGCTCACCGGCGCGCATAAAGGGTATGTGCTCGTGCTTGAGGACATCACCGAGAAGAAGAAGATCGAAGAGGAGTTGTTCCGGGCGACCAAGCACGCCAGCGTGGGTCGGCTCGCCGCCGGCGTGGCCCACGAGATCGGCAACCCGCTTGCCTCCATATCCTCGCTGGTGCAGGAGCTCCAGACCGAGGAGTTGAAGCCCTTTGTCCAGGAGTCCCTCACGACGATCAACGAACAGGTGCACCGCATCTCGCGGATCGTGCGGAACCTGGGCGATTTCGCCCGGCTTTACCCTCGTCAAAAAATGTCGACGAGCCTCGGGGACATCCTCGAAAACACGCTGAACCTGGTGCGGTACGACCGGCAGTTCAAAAAGATCGGGATACGCACGGATGTGCGCGACACACCGTTGCTCAGGATCGACCCGGACCAGATCCAGCAGGTGTTCCTGAACCTGATCCTGAACGCCCGCGACGCCATGCCCGACGGCGGAAGCCTCGACATCTCCATCACCCAGGCCGACGGCCAGGTCCGGATGGTCTTCGCCGATACCGGGACCGGCATCGAGGCGGAGGTGAAGGACAAGGTCTTCGACCCGTTCTTCAGCACCAAGGGCCCGGCCAAGGGGACCGGCCTGGGCCTCTCGATCTGCTACAGCATCATCAAGGACCATGGCGGCACGATCGAGATTGATTCAACGAAGGAAAAGGGCACGAAGTTCATCATCACGATCCCGGTGGAAGCGTAGATTATTCTCACGGTGGATAGAAAAAACAAAATCTTTTGACAGGATAACAGGATTGACAGGATTTTCAGGATGAAAAAGCTTTTATCAGATTTTATCCTGTTATCCTGTCGAAGATTTTTGTTCCGGCCTGTCCGGGTTAGGGAGCTTGAATGTCAAAAAGCATATTGATAGTAGAAGACGAAGAAACGCTGCGGGAGTCGATCAAGCGGATCTTCATCAAGGAAGGCTACGCCGTGGACACGGCGGAATCGGCCGAGAAGGGGTTGGAGCTGCTCACGACGGCGGTCTACGACGTGATCATCTCCGATATCATGCTGCCGGGCATGGACGGCATCGAGCTGCTCGGCAAGGTGCGGGAGCAGCTCCCGGACCAGGTCGTCATCATTGTCACGGCCTATGCCTCGCTCGATACATCGGTCAAGGCGCTCCGGGCCGGGGCCTACGACTACATCATGAAGCCCATTATCCATGAGGAGATCAAGCAGATCGTCCGGAACGCGTTGCGCCAGAAGGGCCTGCAGGCCGAGAACGTGCTGCTGAAGCGGGAGCTCGGAAAGGACTACGATTTCAGCAGCATTATCGGCGAGAGCCCTGCGCTCAAGAGCATCATCGAGGAGGTCAAAAAGGTCGCTGATGCCAGGAGCACTGTGCTGCTCCTGGGCGAGACGGGCACGGGCAAGGAGCTTTTTGCGCGGGTGATCCACCACAACAGCAGCCGTTGCTCCATGCCTTTTGTCCCGATCAACTGCTCCGCCATCCCGGAGAACCTGCTCGAAACCGAACTCTTCGGCCATGTGCGCGGCGCCTTCACCGGCGCCGTGGCGACCAAGAAGGGCATCCTGGAGGACGCCGAAGGCGGGACCGTGTTCCTCGACGAGATCGGCGACATGAGCCTGGCGCTGCAGGCCAAACTGCTTCGCGTGCTCGAGGACCAGGTCATCCGGCCGGTGGGGAGCACGAAGGGCGCCAAGGTCGACATCCGGTTCATTACAGCGACGAACAAGGACCTGAAAGCCGCGGTCAAGATCAACGCATTCCGGGAAGACCTCTACTACCGCATCAACGTCATTTCGCTCGAGATCCCGCCGCTCCGGGAACGGAAAGAAGATATCCGCTCGCTGGTCAGCTTCTATCTGCTATATTACGCCCAGGACCTGGGCCGGAAAATCAAGGACCTCTCCCCCGAGGCCATGGACCGCATGATGCAGTATGAGTGGGCCGGGAACGTGCGGGAGCTGCAGAACGTCATTGAGCGGGCCATCCTGATCGTGGACGGCGATGTTATAAGGCCGGAGCACCTGCCCGGGGGCCTGCGCAGGGAGGTGATGCCGGAGCAGGAGGCCTTCGGGCAGAAGCTTTCGATCGAGGACTACACCAAGGACTTTATTCTGCGCAACCAGCCGGAGTACACGGAGCAGCAGATCGCCGAAATGCTCGGGATCACCCGCAAGTCGCTCTGGGAAAAACGAAAGAAATGGGGGATGAGCAAGGGGAAGTAGCGCGTTCTCCCGCCGACGATCATGACCAGATATCGACCACCGCAGCCGCCGAGTTCCAAATATATCACGCCCGAGGGAAAAAAGCGGCTCACCGGGGAGTTCAGCATGCTCTGGAGTGTCCGGCGCCCCGAGGTTACCGCCGCGCT
>JANPMZ010000176.1:0-5872 GCA_031427195.1 Nitrospirota bacterium | reverse complement strand
TTCCGGCATGGCTTCGACGGCATTCTGGACCAGGTTCGTCAAGGCCTGGCGCATCAGCACTTCATCGAGGAAGACTTCGAGCTCGGGCAGGTCCAGCACCGTAGTGACCCGTGCATCGTTTCCTTTGGCCTGAAGAACGTTCGCAACACATCCCTGGACCAGGTCCTTGATGTTGATCCTCACCCGGTTCAGCGAGGCCGGCCGGGCAAAGGTCAGCAGATCGTCAATAATGCGGTTCATGCCGTTGATCTCGGTTACCACGTCCCTGATGATCTTCTGTTCGGGGGCCGACGACTTCTTTGAGACCAGCGCCAGATAGCCGGCAATGACGGCCATGGGATTTCGCAGCTCATGGGCTATGCCTGCCGACATCTCGCCCAGGGCAATGAGCCGTTCTCGAAGCTCAACCTGTTCCTGCAAACGCTTCACCTCGGTCAGGTCCGAAAATGACAGAATAACGCCGAGCGAAGAACCCTGTCGGTCGGTCAAGAGCGCAGTGTTGTACCCAAGCCACATGCGCCCCTCAGGACGCTCCAGCGTTGTTTCCATTCGGAGCGAGGTCGTGGTCCGCCCGATGGTCTCCTCGACCGACCGGCAGATGTCACCGCTGCCGAAAATGTCGCTGCATGGCCGATCCACTGCCTGCTCATGGCTTATGCCGAGCAGCTCGCTTGCTGCGCGGTTCAGAGTGATGACCCTGCCATTCCGGTCGAAGGTCATAACGCCGTTCGTTACGCACTGTAAGATGTTCTCGTTGTAGCTCTCGACATTTTCTGCTCGCTGTTCAGCGCTGGCGCGAAGCCGTTCAAGCTCCTGCTCCTTTTCCTTGAGCTCTTTGGTCACGCTGTGGAAGGCATCGATGATGAAGCCGACATCTTCTTTTTTTTTCCGCTCTTTCTTTTTGAGACCGAGGTCCAGGCGGAAGCGGCGGGACATGCTCCAGGCGATCGCCAGGCCGCCTGCAACGATGAGCAGGCCGAGCAACTGTATGGATAGGGAATAGGAGTTCATATACGGAGCAGGCCCAGGTACCAGGAAATGATATCTGATCCATACAGCATTGTCATCACCGCACCCGCGGCCAGGAACGGTCCGAAGGGAATAACGTTCTCTGCCTTGTGCTTTCGGAGCAGGATGAGCGTCACGCCCACAACCGACCCCGCGACCGCGCCAAGCATGATGATGAGGAGCGCGCTTTTCCAGCCGAGAAAGCTCCCGAGCATGCCCATGAGCTTAACATCGCCGCCGCCCATGGCTTCAACGCGGCGCAGTTTTTCCCAGATCCAGCCGAGGATAAAGAGCGGCGCGCCGCCGCACAAAAGGCCGATGAACGAGTTGATGACGCTCTCCAGGTGCGGCCAGCCATAGGGCATCACGCGGTCCAGATAGAACGGCAGCGGTCCGGCCAGCGCCGGCATGAAGAACGGCGCCACGACCAGGCCGAGGACCATGCCCGGAAGCGTGATCGCATCGGGGATGATCTGGTAATCGAGGTCGATGAAGGTGATGACGATCAGAGACGAGCAGAGCGCCATGATGATGATCGCTTCGCCGTTCAGACCGAACTCGCGAAAGACCCACAGATAAACCAGTGCGTTCAGCAGTTCGACCAGCGGGTAGCGCCAGGAGATGGGCAGACCGCAGGTCCTGCATTTTCCCCGGAGCAGGAGATAACTGATGACCGGTATGTTGTCGTAGAATTTGATCGGTTTCTTGCAACGGGGGCACTGGGATGGCGGCGTCACGATGGACTGGCCAAGAGGAAGCCGCACGATACAAACATTGAGGAAACTGCCGATAATAAGACCCACCAGGAGGACCAGGGCAATGATCATGGAGCGGTCTCCTCTGTCTGTTTCGGGGTTGGCCGGAACACTGACGCTTCGTTTTTGATCTCATCGTTCAATCGGTCAAATTCCTTCTCAAGCGCAGCGAGCTCGATGAGCGGGGCTGTTATTTTTTCGTCCTGCATCAAATGCTCCGCCAGCTTGGGCAATGATCCGGAATTGTTCAATTCCACCAGGGTATGGCCGATGATGCGGTACTGCTCCTTGACGCGTTCCTGGACATTGTCGACCCTGATCCGGAGACGTACGATGTTCAGCTCCGCCTTCACCCGCTCGGAAAACGTGGCTGCTGCGGCCATCAGCCTGTCAGACCCCTTCTGCATGTTTGAAATGACTTTTTCCCAAATCATATTCACCTTCTCCTGACTACTGTCTACTGACTCCTGCTTTTTTTACTCTAACAGAATGCCAAAAAAATATCAACCAACGCTTAAGAGCCCCAACTTGCCCTGCCACCGTCTCCGAAGCGAGTCACGAAGCTGCGGATAGTGCGTGAGAGCGGCGTCCTGCCGGATAAGCGCAAAAGCCTCGGTCCGCGCCTTTTCAAGAAGGTCGGCATCGCGAATAATGTTCGCCGCACGCAGGTCCGGGAGGCCTGACTGGCGTGTTCCCATAAACTCACCCGGTCCACGCAAACGAAGGTCCTCCTCTGCTATCTTGAAGCCGTCCGTGGTGCGTGCAAAGGCGTTCAACCGCTCACGCGCTTCATCGGCGAACATCCGGGGGCCCATGAGGATGCAGTAGGATTGATGGCCGCCCCGGCCGACCCGGCCGCGGAGCTGGTGGAGCTGCGCCAGGCCGAAGCGCTCGGGATGCTCGATCACCATGACCGTGGCGTTCGGCACGTCCACGCCGACCTCGATCACCGTGGTCGAAATAAGGATATGGGTCTCGTTCGCTTTAAAGGCGGCCATGGCAGCCTCTTTCTCGTCCGCCTTCATCCTGCCGTGCAGCAGCCCCACCCTCCAGTTCGGGAAAATGTCCTTCTGAATATGCGCGGCCATTTCTGTCGCGGCCTTGAGATCGCTTTTCTCGGTCTCCTCAACCAACGGGTAGACCACATAGACCTGACGCCCTTTTTTAAGCTCCTCATCGAGAAACTGGTAGGCCTCTCTGCGCCGGGGTTCGAAATAGATCCGGGTGACGGTGGGACTCCTGCCCGGCGGCATTTCGTCGATCACGGACACGTCCAGGTCGCCGTAGACCGTCAGGGCCAGCGTCCGCGGGATCGGCGTGGCGGTCATGACGAGCACGTCGGGGTCATAGCCCTTCGACGTGAGGGTGGAGCGCTGCATCACGCCGAAGCGATGCTGTTCGTCAATGATGGCAAGGCCGAGACGCTTGAACTGCACGTTCTGTTCTATGAGCGCGTGCGTACCGACCACAATGCCGGCGGCGCCGGAACCGATCTCGGCAAGTGTCGTTTCCTTGGCCTTTTTCCTGAGACCGCCGGTGAGATGGCGCACCGTGATGCCAAGCGGCAATGCCAGCGCCTCAATATTCTGGTAATGCTGCGTTGCCAGAATCTCCGTAGGCGCCATGAGACAGGCCTGATAACCGTTCTCCACCGCCATGAGCATGGCGATCATGGCGACGATGGTCTTGCCACACCCTACATCGCCCTGCACCAGCCGGTTCATGGACCGGTCCCCGGTCATATCGTTTTTAATCTCGGCGATCACGCGTTCCTGAGCAATGGTTAATCGATAGGGCAGCTTCGCCCGGAGCGCGGATTCGAGTTTGTCGACCGCTTTAAACGCGATGCCTTTTTTTGCCGCGCCGAGCCCCTGTTTCCTGAGCGCGAGCCCGAGCTCCAGCGTAAACAGCTCTTCAAAGCTCATCCTGCGGTGGGCCGCGCTCTCGCCCCGGTTCAGGACAATGATGTCCTTTTCCTGCTCCGGAAAGTGCACCTCGGATAAGGCCTCGGCAGCGGACAGCAGTGAGTATTTTTTTATAATATATTCCGGCAGGATATCGGGCATGGCGTTGCCGCAGGAATCGATGATGGTCTTCAGCATGCTGCGCAGGTACCGCACGGACAGGCCGGAGGTCGTGCGGTAGATCGGGACCGTCCTGCCTGCATGGATCAGGCTGTCCGGTTCGGTGTCGTCCATGATCTCGTAGTCGGGGTTGTCGATCTGCGGCAGGCCGCCCCGGTACGGGTTGGACTTCACAATGCCGGAAAGGACGACCTTCTGCCCCGGTTTGAACGATTTTTTCATAAAAGCCTGGTTGTACCAGGAGCCAACGAGCAGGCCGCTCTTGTCCGTGACCAGAAGCTCGAAGACCTTCACCCACTTCCTTTTGGTCTCGACCACTTCAGCTGAAACCACTTCTCCCATCACGGTCTCATAGGAGCCGATGCTGATCCGGCCGATCTTTTTCAGGTTGCCGCGGTCCTCATACCGCCAGGGAATGTAAAACAGCGCCTCTTCCACCGTAGTGATACCGAGCTTCCTGAGCAGCTCGGCGCGTTTGGGACCGATGCCCTTACAGTATTGAATGGGAGTGTCTAATACGACCGGTGTTGCAGGAGATTCTGCCGGAGGCGCAGAGGAGGCACTGGTACTGGTCTTTATGGCTGACATCGGGACAGGGGGAATGCGGCCCGGCTCAAGCGCAGCTACCATCGCTGTTGCCCTGAGGACGCGGTCTCTCTTCTGGTCAGCCGGCAACGTGTCGAATCCGGCAAACAGTGTTTCAAGCTTCTGAAGGACAGAAGTGTCTGCTGAACAACGCCTCAGTGCCGATAGTTGCACCCGCATGAAAGGCTCGAGTGCCGTCAGGCTCCGGACATGGGCAAAGTTGTCCCGCGCCGCGAACGCCAGCGGCCTCCCTATCCTCTCGATGATGGTTTTTATATCGTCCATAGGCGGCACTGTGGACAATACTAGAATATTTTAACGATTTTGTCGAGAAAAAGAGCACCGCTTGAGAGAGCCATTGCCAGGTGCTCTCATTCGCCTTTATCAGTGATTGATACGATTTTTTCATGTCAGCTGCCCTATTTATGATTATTTGCTTGCAAACACCTGGTTCTTATGGTAAGTTATCGATCTTTCAAGCAAACATTTTCACCTATGGAGGAATATTCTCGTGGCAAGTAAATGCGACATTTGCGGTAAAGGCAGGCTTTCCGGCAACAAAGTGAGCCATGCGAACAACAAAAGCAAAAAAGTTTCCAAGCCAAATGTGCAGAGCGTTAAAGCCGTGGGTCCCCATGGCGGAAGCGTTCGCGTCCATGCATGCACGCGCTGCATCCGCTCCGGCAAGGTCAAAAAAGTCAGCTAAACCATATTTTCCAGCTTTTCACCATGCCCTCCGCCCTGTGGCGGGGGGCATGGTGTTTTGTAACGCCATCTCTCCGCAGTAGCCGCCAACCCATCAAAAACACTAATTCGCAAACCCAACATACACCCAGATATATGTTCAGTCTCCAAAGAAGTTTCAGACGCCCATGGGATGGGGCATCGCCGCATTTAAGGCCAAAGCGGAGACTGCAGAGTTCGGGAACGCCCTGGATTTCAATGGCATGCTGAAAAGCTTGAAATAAGCGCATTACTCGGGTTAACCGCGAAAACACAAGATCTCAAAAAATACAAGTTGTTTTCCTTTTCTTTGCGTTCTCTGCGATCTTTTGCGGCTGAATTCATTTTTTTCTGTCGTGAATTAACGGTTCCAATCCCTTGGCTAAGCGTTTTCCTGCGTTATTTAACTTTCATTAAGGTAACAGCAAGTGGCCCGAAGGCCTCTGTTTTAATCATGATTCGTCAAAACCGCAGGGCAGGCATGATCGAATGTAATAAAAAAGACGGCGGTCTTTGAAAGACCGCCGTCCTGTTTTGCACCGGATGAAGAATAGAGACTGAGGATTACTTCTTTTTCCCTGACTTGTCTCCGAAGAGATGATCATATTCAGCCGGATGATGGTGCTTCAGCTGCTCAATGGACATCTTCCCGGTGAGCCACATCCAGTTCATGGGGAACACTTCCGAACGCAGGTGCTCGTTGTAGAAGTGGAAAAT
>JANPMZ010000175.1:0-11517 GCA_031427195.1 Nitrospirota bacterium | reverse complement strand
ACCACATCACCGATGATCGCGGTGTTCCGGCCATAGGGATGGTTTTTCATGGCCGAGACTACGGACTCAGTGTGCTGTTTATCGAGAATAGCAATGAGAATGCCTTCATTCGCTACATAAAGCGGGTCAAGTCCAAGCAGTCCGCAGGCGCCCTTCACCTGGGAAGGGATAGGCAGTGCATTTTCCTGGATCTTGATACACAGGCCTGATTCAAGAGCTGCCTCTTTCAGCGTTGTTGCAAGTCCTCCCCGTGTAGGGTCTCGCATGAAATGGATGTCGCTCGCAGCAGCAAGCATCTTTTGAACAAGATCATTCAGCGGACGGGAATCAGTCTGCACTGGAGGGTCGAAGGTGAGGCCGTTCCGTTCGGCAATGATCGCAACGCCATGGTTGCCGAGCTCGCCGCTGATGATGACCTTGTCCCCTGCTTTGATTCTCGATGCCGCGATCTCCGCCCCCTCGTGGAGAACGCCCAGGCCCGAGGTGTTGATGAAGATGCCGTCTGCTTTGCCCTTGTTCACGACCTTGGTATCGCCTGCAACGATCCGCACATTCGCCAATTTTGCAGCAGTTGCCATGGAAGCGATTATCTTTTTGAGATCGGCAAGAGGAAACCCTTCTTCGATGATGAACCCGACCGTAAGAAAGAGCGGTTTAGCGCCAGCGACAGCAAGATCATTCACCGTGCCGCACACAGCAAGGTCTCCGATATTTCCGCCGGGAAAGAAGAGCGGCGTGACCACGTAGGAATCGGTGGTATAGGCGAGCCGCGTCGAGGGTACGTTCACATATGCGGAATCACCCGTGCCTTCCATGCCGAATGCCGGGCTGAAATGCTCACGGATCAGCTGGTGCATCATTTTGCCGCCGCTGCCATGACCGAGAAGAATCCTATCCATTAAGTAAACACCAGTCCCTATAATGCGAATTTAACCGCAGAGACGCAGAGACGCGGAGAAAGGCATCATGACAATAGTAAGGTTTTCTCTGCGCCTCCGCGTCTCAGCGGTAATAATGACATTTCCCAGGCTCATCATTTATTGCTGTCCATACTTATAATACGCTGCACAGCTGCCCTCGGTGCTGACCATACACGGGCCCACCGGGCTGTCTGGTGTGCAGCCGGTGCCAAAGAGAGGGCACTCGGTCGGGATCTTCACGCCCCGCAGAATATCGCCGCAGGAGCAAAGTTCCGGTTCCGGCTCGTTAGAGACCTCGGGTTTGAACCGAGTCACTGCGTCGAATGCCGCATAGCTTTGCCGAAGTTTTAGACCGCTGTTGGGAAGAACGCCGATCCCGCGCCAGTAAACATCGGTCGGCTCAAATACCTGATCCAGGAGAGCAACCGCCCTGGGGTTCCCCTCTACCTTTACGATGTTCCGGTACTGGATCTCTATCTCCGCCCTCTTCTGCGCGATCTGCCTGACGATCATAAGGATGCCTTCAATGATCTCTTTGGCTTCGAATCCGGTGATGGCCGATGGTATGCGGTACTGCGCTGCCACGAACTCATACGGTTTTTTCCCGATGATAGTGCTCACATGGCCGGGCAGGATAAAACCGTCTACCTTCACATCAGGAGAGTCGAGCAACGCCTTGAGCGCTGGCGGAACGAGTTTGTGCGATGAGAAGATCGAGAAGTTCGGAATACCCAATCTGGCGGCTTCGAACACGGTTGCCGCGATCAAGGGCGATGTTGTTTCAAACCCGGTGGCAAAAAAGACGATCTGTTTGTTCTTTTCTGTTTGAGCAAGCTTCAGCGCATCCATGGGAGAATACATGACGCGTACGTCGGCCCCCTCGGAGCGCGCCTCCAACAGTGATTCTTTCCCGCCGGGAACGCGCATCATGTCACCAAAGGTCACGAGGACCACTTCAGAACGACGGGCGAGCACGATCGCCATATCTACATCATGGATCGAGGTGACGCAGACCGGACACCCGGGGCCGCTCAGGAGGGTGATGTTCTTCGGAATCACGCCGCGTATTCCGTGCCTGAATATTTCTACGGTATGCGTGCCGCAGACCTCCATGAGTTTCAGGGGCCTGTTGATGCCGTCCATGAGCATCGTTAATTCATCAAGCATTGCTTTCATAGTCCGCACTCCGCATTCGGCATTCCGCATTTTCGCAGGGGTAGGGTGCGCACCGCGCACCAGCATAATAGCTGTTTTGGTGGGCATTGCCCACCCTATCTGCTACTCACCGCGCATCGTTTTCATATTCCGCAATCCGCATTTCCTCAGCCTTTCCCTTATCAGGTACGCCTGCCCCAGCGAGATGCAGGCGTCATTGCAGGGAACTTTCTCGTTCCTATACACGTTCATTCCATCCTCGGAAAGCAGGCGGATCGTTCTATTCAGAAGATAAAGGTTTTGGAAAGTACCGCCGCTGAGCGCTACATCTGAGATGCCGCAGGCCTCTTTCAACCGGCGCACCATGGTCCTGATGATCGAGGCTATGGTATTATGGAACTTCGTTGCTATTTCTTCTTTTGGAATCTTCCTGTTCATGTCTCGGATAATGCCGCCTATAGTCCCTGAAAAATCCAGAACAGTATAGCCGTTTTTCTGCTTCAGCTCAACCACGTACTCGCCCTCTATTCCGTCCTGGGTCAGAGCTTCCAGCGCCATGGCTGCTTCGCCTTCAAAGGTGTTATGGTCGCAAACATTGATCAGGGCTGAAATCGAATCGAACAATCTGCCGCACCCTGACGACAACGGTGAAAAATCCCTGGACCGGGCGATGATCATTAACTGTTCTACTTCCTTTAGTCCATATTTTTCGATAAATCCGATTTCCTCTAGCGTCTTGCCTGCATCGCTGCCTTTGGCTTCGATGATATAGCTGACGGCGGTTTTCCACGGTTCCCGGATCGCGGCCTCTCCTCCCGGCAACGGTACATATTTAAACTGGCCAACACGTTCAAACCCGTCGCAATCTGCGATCAGGAACTCCCCGCCCCAGAGGTTGCCGTCCGTACCGTAGCCCGTGCCATCGAAGGCGACGCCGATTACCTTACTTACCAGGCCATGTTCCGCCATAACCGAGCCGATGTGGGCGTAGTGATGCTGGAGCGCGTAGATCTCGATTTCGGACATCGTGGTCTGTAACCATTGCGGATTTCGGATTGCGGATTTTCCTGCCCCCTGAACCCTGCCCCCTGAACCCTGGTTCACCGCCCATTGAGTTGAAAGATAGCCGGGGTGCAGATCGTGAACAATAGCAATAGGCTCGGCCCGGTACACGGCCTTGAGACTCGCCAAACACTCTTCGAAGAACTTTATTGTCTCGTAATTTTCCATGTCGCCGATATGCTGGCTCGGGATGGCAAATTTTCCTTTGGTCAGCGTGAAGGTGTTCTTTAGATCAGCACCGACACCAAGCACCTCAGGGCCGTCGTCTCGGAGCGCAATTGGGCCAGGAGCGTAACCGCGGGAACGACGGAAGAAGGAAAGAGACGAGGGACGAGGGACGAGAGACGAGAGACGAACAACGGAATCATCTACCCGCATAAATATATCGCGATTGTGTGTCAAAAAAGCGTCAACAATGCCTGAGAGTTTCCTGAAAACGTCTTCATTGTCGTGAATAATGGGTTCTTCCGCAAGGTTGCCGCTTGTCATAACCAGCGCCTTAAAGTGCGGTTCCGTGGGAACTGGGCCTGATTCAAGCGGATGATAGAAGAGCAGATAATGCACCGGCGTGTAGGGCAGCATGCAGCCGATATAATTATTATTGGGCGATACCGCATCTGACAGGACGTGATCGTCCCGCTTGCGCAACAACACAATCGGCCTGCGGTCCGACAGCAGGGCTTTCCGTTCGTTGTCGGAAACATGACAGAAACGCTCTATGCTTTCGCTATCCGGCGCCATCATCGCAAAAGGCTTATTGTTCTTTCTTTTGTTTTCCCGCAATCTGTTTACAGCAGCATCGTTCGCGGCATCACAGGCTATATGAAACCCGCCCAGCCCCTTGACCGCCACGATACCACCCTTACGTAACAACTCGACAGTCTCCCGTATCGCATCAGCACCTTGTACTCCGAACTCTGAACTCGGAAATCTGAACTCGACCCTCGGGCCGCATGACGAACACGCATTCGGCTGGGCATGAAATCTCCGGTTTTTCGGATCATGATACTCGCGCTCGCACTCCGGGCACAGGGTGAATCCCGCCATGGTCGTGTTCGGCCGGTCATACGGAACGGCTCGGGTTATGGAGTAACGGGGACCGCAGTTCGTGCAGTTGATGAAGGGATAGAGGTAGCGACGGTCGGCTGGATCGAGCAATTCATGCAAACAATCATCGCATATTGAAACATCGGGAGAAACAAGCGTGAAGGGCTGGCCACCTGCATGGTCAGTGCTGGCACGAATCGTAAAATCCGGATAACCCTGTAACGGAAGTGTGGTAATAGAGATATCGGTGATATCGGAAAGCGGCGGGGCTTCGGTGCGAAGTCGGCGCACAAACTCGGGGATAGCCCCTCCTTCCACTTCAATAAGTACGCCTTCGCTCGTATTCGTTATGTAGCCGGCAAGTCGCAGGCCCGTGGCAAGCTTGTACACAAAAGGCCGAAAACCTACGCCCTGCACAACGCCTTTGACTAAGATCTGGTCCCGTTCAACCATTGAGCCCATGCCTCGATGCCTGCACCCGTGGTGCACGAGACCTCGAATATCTTCAGCTTTGGATTAAGCGCCAGGGAATCGTTCCGGACCTTGTTCATATCCGTGTTCATGTAGGGCAAGAGGTCGATTTTGTTCAGGACCAATGCTGAAGATTCTCGGAACATGAGCGGGTACTTGAGCGGTTTGTCGTGGCCTTCTGCGACCGACAGGACCATCATCTTCATGTCCTCGCCTACCTTGAATTCAGCCGGGCAAACAAGGTTCCCCACGTTTTCGATGATCAGCAGGTCCAGCTCCTTGAGCGGAAATTCAGACAGCACTTCGCTGATCATGTTCGCGTCGAGGTGGCAGGCCCCGCCGGTGTTGATCTGGACCACCGGCACATCGAGGGCGCCAATGCGTTCGGCATCATCGCTTCCGACGATGTCCCCTTCGATCACGCCGATCCTGAGCTGCGGTTTCAGCGCCTGGATCGTCCGCTCAAGCAGGGTCGTCTTGCCGGCTCCGGGCGCGCCCATCAGATTGACCACATACACACCAGCCTCCTGAAAGCGCTTGCGGTTCTCTTCGGCAATGCGGTCATTGGCTTCCAGGATGCGTGTGACGACCTTCACTTTCATCAGTTGATCTCCATATCGACGATCTCCATCTCGCGTCCGGTCTTTATATCAATGAATTTTGAGTTGCACTCTGGGCATGAAAAAACGTATTGAACTTCCTGGACAGAGAATTCTTTTTTGCATTCATTGCAGACGCCGCTGACCGGGACCCGTTCGATGACCAATTTGGCATGTTCGGCCACGGTCGTGGCCTTGGCAGCATCGAAAGCAAAGCTCAACGCCTCTGGCATCACCCCGGCGGCGAATCCGATCCTGAGCCGGATCTCATCAACAGTGTGGCCGCCTGCCTCACGGCATTTTTCGACCACGACATCAAGGATACTCAGAGCAAGTGCGGTTTCGTGCATGGATTTTCCTGACTCGACGATGTCCCTATCCACCATCTGGATGGCAAACCCCGCGTGGACCAGGACATAGTCTCCTAATTTTGGTTCGACCGGCAGCAGCATAAGGTTGATTTCCTTGCGCGCGCCGAACACATCAATAACGGCCGACATATTATCGATGCTGATTATTCTGGAAGGGATTGCAAGGCACATTGGTTTAGTCTATTCTTTCACTGAGTCATGACATTTCTATGAGGGACTGCGCATATAACCGCGTTTCCCCGGTGAAGCGTATCTATTCTATCTTCTATCACACTATCAGATTCCTATCGCATTCCGCCAGGTGCTGGGCAACATTTGATATTTTACACTAAAGCCATCAGCAGAACGACATCCGCCTTGTTAATTCAGCAATCATTTACGCCGTTTTATATGCCGCTCGCTGTCCATCCGTCAGCTTTTCCATCTGCTCCTGCAGTTTTTCCTTAAGCCACGCATTGATCAGTTTTTCGGAAGACACATGCTTCGCCCTGGCGATTTTTGCGAGATTGCTTTCTAGCTCGGTATCAAGGGAGAAAAGATGTATCCTTTTCCTGATATTGACGTCGAAGTGCGCTTCGGGCATTTGGTCCCAATATTCGCCCATATCGTGCGTGTCAAATAACTTCACAAGTTTGTCGGGTGACCGCAGAGTAGGTATTTTTTTCGATCTATTTTTTCCATAGTGCCTCTTCTCTTTTCGAGCCATGTCTCTCGCGCTTAATATTAACGTTTCCTTCGTCTCTTTGTAAATGAAGAGCACTGCTAAATACCTCCCTCCGTCGGTTTGTCCCAGCGCCAGATATACATCCTCGTCTTCCCGCTCTCCTTTTTCAACGAAACGAAACTTCGGCTTATTGCCAAGCACTTCTTCGACTTCATGTGTTTCCACATTGTGTTTGAAAATAAGTTTGTCAACAATATCCCTGAACCATATTACACCTTCTCTCTTCATTTAGGTCTCGCTATTTCTCCATGTCAATCCGGCCTGAATCCCGATTATTTTTGCGCCTACCGGCCTACCTGATCTCCGATCGTAATGAGCGGACGTGCTCACCGGCCTTCAACAACGAAGCGCTTCGAAACCCAACGAGTTCAATACCGCCCTATAATTTCAACATGCATTAAAATGACACTACTGAGCATGAAATTCATACACACTTCATTTTTCCCAAATGTTTTTATCCAGCGGGACAGCTTAAAAATCAAGCGGGCTGGCAACGTCCTTGATGGTCCTGCTCGGCACGCAATGGGTATAAATCATTGTGATCCTGATGCCCGCATGACCCAGGAGCATTTGGATCGTGCGGAGGTCGTACACCCTCTTGTGCACTTCGATTGACGAGGTGGAACCTCCAACCATCTCCGCTTTCAAGCCTGTCCTAAGGGCAGCCGAAGGAGGAGAAACAGGGAGGGTGGCGAGTTTAAGCCCAGTGTTTTCCGGTTTCTCCAATACGGACCTTTTTCGTGGATGCGAAGCAAAGAACAGCGAAACGGCATCCGCCGCTTGTTTCAGTTTGTTCGCAGATTGATTCTTTGACCGCAGCTTTTCGACAAACAGCCTCACTTGCTCCGACCTGGAAACAGGAGGATGATATTTTGCGAAATAGTCGAGAAAATACCACAGCCACTTCCGGTAATCGGCGCGGAAGGCGATAGGAACATTCCGTTGTTTTAGAACGTCGTCAAATTGAGTTAGAACATCTTTTGGGATAGGTTGCATCGGGTTATGAAGTTATCCTCTGGGATTCCGCGCCCCATTTCAAAGATATTCTATATAAGTCCACCAGATAGTCAATAAGTTTATCAACAAAATATTCTTGCCGAGCAGGCATATCTTATGATAAAGTTAATAGTCTGTTGATGAGCATTGATGAGCAATTTTCACAGATTATTTCCGTCCCATCAATTCCGAAATTCCGTGTTTGGCGGGGCGGATTTTGGTAGTGCGAGGAGGCGAGCATTTTTGAGTGCAACCGCTCAAATTTCGCCCCGTCATTACCGAATTTTCGGAATTACTGGGGCGGTTTCCGTCCCATCATACACTGGTTGGTCTGGAAGAAAGATGAAAATGAAGAAGGATCATAAAGCAATTGCTTTGTTCTGCGGTGCAGGCGGTCTATCGCTTGGTTTCAAACGCGCCGGTTTTGATATCGTTTTTGCGACAGACATCGATGCCGATGCAATTCAGACCTATACAACATTCTTTCCTTCGGCCAAAGTGCAACAGGCAGATATCCGGAACCTTGATCTAAAATCACTACCGGCGGATATTGATATGCTCCTGGGCGGCCCACCATGTCAGGGATTCAGTAGTGCGGGTCAAAAATTTTGGGCTGATGACAGAAACAAACTACTCACTGAGTACGTTCGAGTTCTTAATGCTTTGAGACCAAAATGGTTTCTAATGGAAAATGTTGAGGGCCTTTTAACTGCGTGGGATGGTCAATACGTTTGTGAGGCCGTGAAGGCATTCCTGTCATTAGGCTACAACGTGACTTTGGAAAAAATCTATGCCCATGCATACGGCGTCCCGCAACGAAGGAAAAGAGTTGTATTGGTCGGTAACAGGCTTGGGCACATATTCCGATTCCCTCCGCACAGCCATAATGTCAGCGGCGCGATATTTCGGAAGTCGGAAGCAACCTTTACGGAGGCAAGTTCTGACCTGCCACCTGCAACCACTGATGTTGCGAGTACCTTGAATTATGCACTACCTCCACAGAACGATTTGCAAAAATGGCTTAGAGGCGATCAGGCTTGCGTATGGCAGCATTTTTACTTACCGCAAAAGGATGAACAGCAGACAAGAATTGAAATGCTAAAGCCTGGCCAAACCATGAAGGATTTGCCAGACGAGCTCCAACATGCATCTTTCAAAAGACGAGCAAATCGACGGGTTTGCGATGGGACACCCTCCGAGCGTCGGGGTGGAGCCCCTTCTGGAATTAAACGATTAATAGCAGATGAGCCAGCCCTGACAATCACTGGGGCTGCAATGCGGGAGTTTATTCATCCTTCCGCAAACCGTTCACTTTCACTTCGTGAATGCGCAAGACTACAAACTTTTCCCGATAGTTATCATTTCAAGGGCGCGCCAGCTTCTTGTCTTCAACAGATTGCAAATGCAGTTCCGCCTCTTCTCGCTGAAGTAATAGCCACGCATATCATGAAAGAATATGGTTTTGGTGTCGTCTACGAACCAAAACGACCACATTTCCAGTTCTCTTTGACACAATCCAACGGCATGAGCCCGGCGTTGAAAAAGACCGAGCAGATGCTCAAAGCATTCATTGATGATGAAGACACCCAACTCATGATGTTTGAAGAAACTCGGAGGTATGTACTTTCATGATTTCTACAGAGCTTAAGAGCCACTTCGCTAAAGTCAGAATGCTTGGACAAGGCGGGGATCGCGTCTCATTGTCCATACAGGAAATTTCTTGGTTGCTCTATTTATCTGCGACTGATCTCGGATTGGCATTGGGTAACACTACTCTGAAAGCACCCAAGACGAAAGTCCCCACATTTTACGACATTCAAATCCCGCCAAAGTTGCCAATAGTATGGGAGGCCTTGACCACAGACGACCTATTGGAGGAACTAGATCAGCTCATCCGAAAGGAGCCTGATGTTCGATTATACTTCAGCAATCTATGCGAGATTTTGAAGAGACGTATTAAGTACCAGCGCATTCTTTCCACACAACCCAAACCGACAATGGATCAGATTGGTCCCCGCAGTCTTCTTGAATACGGAATAGTGCCTACGAATTTACTGGGGTCATGGTTGATGTGGCGTAAGTGGGTATTTGATATTGACAATAGGAGCGGGCAAGAGACCGGCTATTTGTTTGAACCCGTTTTGGCGTCTTGCATGGGCGGCACTACAGTAGGATCAAGAAACTCTCCCGTGAAGCGAGTCAACGAGAGCGGTAAGATAACGGCGGATGGTCGGCAAATTGACTGTCTTGATGCCGAATCGAAAATTGCTTACGAATTCAAACTCCGTGTCACCATTGCCGCAAGTGGGCAAGGTCGTTTCGCGGAGGAACTTTCCTTCCCTGTCGAATGTAAGGCGGCAGGACTTACCCCAGTATTAATCGTGCTTGATCCGACTCCATCAACAAGACTTGCCGAATTACAAAGGGCATTTGAGAACAACGGCGGAGAAGTCCATGTTGAAGATGCGTGGGACTTCATTGAGATGAAAGCCGGAAAATGCATGAGTACTTTCATAGAGAAGTACTTACGACCAGTTCTGCTGCAGATGGCAGCCTTCGATGACAAACTGCCTGATACTTTGACGCTGACATGGGGTAAAGCAGACATCACTTTTAAAACGGCGAAGGAAACATTCAAGATTAAGCGAAGAGAGGCCGACGAATAATGATGAGCGACGAAGTCAATCTTACATATTAACAAATGATGTATTTCGCCTCGCGTAAAGCCTGCTAAAAAAATAATTCCAACAAGCGGCTCGACTCCGTCCGGGCGCTGACGCGTCCGGCGGGTCAGCCGCGTGTTAGTTTTGATCTGCTTGTTTTTTTAGATACCGAAACGTCGACAGCGAAGCGAGCAATTATATGCCTGGAAGACTACCCCGTCTCCGTCCTGACAAACATGCGTGTGACTCACCCCACATCGTCATTCTTGGTGCGGGGGCGAGCCGTGCTGCATGTCCATCAGGAGATGCGCATGGCCGTTCCCTTCCAGTGATGGCAGATTTAGTTGAGATCACAGGGATTGACGAACTTCTCCGCAGTGCTGCCGTGGACTACAACATAGGGCAGAACTTTGAGGAACTCTATGAACGCCTCAAGTCGGATACCTCAAATGCGGTGATAGCTACTGCGATCGAAGAGCGAATCCGAATGTACTTTGCGGCTATAGCTATCCCTCCTCAGGCAACTTTATATGACAAGCTCCTCCTATCCCTTCGTCCGAAAGACCTGATTGCTAGCTTTAACTGGGATCCGTTGCTCGCACAGGCATTTAAACGCAATCGCTTCCTGAAAGAGCTCCCGCGGGTCGTCTTTTTGCATGGCAATGTGGATTCTGGCGTGTGTGTGGAGCATCGTCAAAAGGGTTTTCTCGAGCATTCATGTAGTGTTTGTGGGCGTCCATTAGACCCGGTTCCGTTGCTGTACCCAATCGGTCAAAAGGACTACGAAACCGATCCTTTCATCCGAAATGAATGGGCTGAGCTACGTGATGAACTGCAAGAGGCATATATTCTGACGATCATCGGGTACGCAGCTCCCAAATCGGATGTGGCGGCAAAGGAGATAATGCTCGGCGCCTGGAAGGCTAATGAGTCAATGGAACTGGCTCAAATAAGTATCGTTGACATTAAGGCTGAGGCCGAGCTGGAAACAACATGGGCCTCATTCTTCGTTCGCAATCACTATGGAATCTCGACGACCCCACAAGGGCTATTTTCACACGCTCGCCGTTCTTGCGATCATTTCGCAATGGCGACGCTGCAGTGTCAACCGTGCCATGATAATCCACTCCCTGCCACTGATGACTTGTCGGCGCTTCATTCTTGGGTGGCACCATATATTGCCGAGGAAATCGCCCTGCGGGAGCATGGAGCCCCCTTTCCATGCTAGGACTTAGTGGAGACGCTGGATTGAACTGCCACAAGTACTAACCTGCGCCTCGACGGCGACGCGCCAAGAGGCGGCGCGTCAGGCGCTGGTTGACGGATGTCACGCGGCATTACATGACCGCATTAATATTAACACAATATTGTTTGATTGTTGACAAAGTACACAATTTATGTTATTGTGTGGCATACACTCAATTAAAAAGGAGGCAGGTATGACCACCAATAATCTGTTAGGAATTGCTGAAGTAGCTGATTTTGCAGGACTTTCAAAACAAGCCGTGA
>JANPMZ010000174.1:0-1856 GCA_031427195.1 Nitrospirota bacterium | reverse complement strand
GGCGATCAAATTGCTCACGGGCTACGGGAAGCCGCTCCTGGGAAAGATGCTGGTTTTCAATGCCGGTGACATGGAATTCAGGAAGATGAACATACCCCGGAACGACAGTTGCGAGGTCTGCGGGGAAGGTGCGGCAGAGGTCCAACGGGAAAAAAACAGCAAGTGCATCGTTTGACCATTGCGTCCCAGGGAGGTCCTTATGATGGTGGCAGGAGTTCTCATATTCAGCATTGCGGTCTTTGCAGTTTCCTTCGGGATCGCAAAAGCTCACCGGTTCGACGAGGGAAAGCTCGCGTCTTCGTTGGTGCTTGTTGCCTGGGGGTCCATGCTGTTCGGATTGGTCCTTTCACGACTGGCGCTCTAGCATCCGGCCTGCTCCAGAGAGGCCCTCATTGCTTTAGTGCGATGAGCTCATTGTCAGATTTTTCCGTGTTCATATTTTAATCACTTGCTCAATTAATAATGCATGGATGTTCAGAGATAAAAATATCAGATTTCGCGTTGTTCGTAAAATAGCGCATGAAAACAGGCCATTGCGACATCTGTATCTTGAACAATAGTTTGGCATAGGCCTTGCTAATACACAGGACAAGAGGTTGTCGCATAACAACTGACAGAAGGCTCCGGAGGCTTTCGCAGGTTTCGGCTGAAGTATGCAGCACCCGCCCCTGAGGGGAACGGGAATAAAACAGAGAGATTGAAGGAGGAGGATACGATGAAGAAGATTATGATGATGTTGGGTTTGGCGCTGATTACAAGCACCGCGTTTGCCACTCCGTCCACGACATACTGGACGCCGATGGTGATGGATATTCAGGCTTACAAAGTAGTACACCTTGGGATTGACAACTATTACACGGTTGATAAAAAAGCGGCTTCGGGAGAGCAGGGCGCTTTCCCAACGGACCTGGGATTGACGGTTGGCATACTGCCCTTTGAGAAAATTCAGATGGAGATCGGCATCGACGCAATGTATCCCTCGGACAATCCATATTATTTCAATGCGAAAATCGGCGCACCCGAAGGCGCGCTCTTTTCCGGCGCACCCGCCCTTCAGCTCGGCGTATTCAACGTGGGGACCAGGAAGGATGTGACCAATCAGGACATTGTTTACGGAGTAATCGGCAAGACGATTCCCGTCCTGGGGAGATTGTCCGCGGGGCCATATGCAGGCAACAGTAAGGTGTTGCGGAACGCAAACGGTGGAAAGGAAAATACAGGTTACATGGTTGCCTTAGACCACGGATTCATGTCGGCAAAGGACGCTACGGGGGCCGGCTACAACAAGTGGGTCCTTGCCGCGGACTATGCCTCGGGCAAGAACGCGATCGGCGGCGGCGGAGTCGGCATCTACTACTTCTTCACCAAGGATATCAGCATGCTCACCGGTCCGGTATGGTTCAACGAAAAGGCGATCAACGGCGCCAGAAAGTGGACAACGCAGCTCGACATCAATTTCTAGGATTGGCGGCCTGCTGTATGAATTAGTATGCGGCAGGCCCTTTCATAATATTTAACAGGGAGGAGTTATCATGAAGACGTTTATCAGCATCATTATGCTTATGGCTGCACTTGTGTGCATGAGCGCCCCGGCATTTGCCGAAGAGGCCCCGGTCCCGGCGGCTACTACCGCTGAGGCAGCTCCTGCTGCACCGGCGCCTGCGCCGAAGCTCGACACCGGCGACACTGCCTGGATGATCGTGGCAACAGCACTGGTCATGCTCATGTCGATTCCCGGCCTGGCGCTGTTCTACGGCGGTCTTGCCAAACGCAAGGATTCGCTGAACACCATGGCCATGACCTTCGTGACCTTCTGCATCGTGAGCGTGCTCTGGGTCATCTACGGGTACACCTTT
>JANPMZ010000173.1:0-10168 GCA_031427195.1 Nitrospirota bacterium | reverse complement strand
ACTTCGGCCTGCAGATCTTTATTACTTGCCGCAATGACGCGGACATCCACCTTGACGTCCGTTGTCCCGCCGACCCGCATAAAGGTCCGTTCCTGGATGACCCGCAACAGCTTGATCTGGAGGTTCAGCGTGGTAGCGCTGATCTCGTCGAGGAAAATCGTTCCGCCGTTGGCCGCCTCAAACAGGCCCTGTTTGTTCGACGTTGCCCCCGTAAATGATCCCTTCATGTAGCCGAACAATTCGCTCTCTAACAACGTCTCCGGCAAGGCCCCGCAGTTTACCGTCACGAAGGGTTTGTCTTTTCTCATACTGCTGTAGTGAACTGCACGGGCCACCAGTTCCTTGCCTGTCCCGCTCTCGCCGGAGATCAGCACTGTGCTTTTCGTGTCCGCCACCTGCCTGATCAGGGCGAAGACCTTCTGCATAACCGCGCTTTTGCCGATGAAGTTCTCGAATCCCGCCCGAGCCGCAATCTCCCGCTTAAGAAGGAGGTTCTCTTTTCTGAGGTGATGTTTTTCGAGGGCCTTTTGAATGATGAGCTTGATCTCGTCTACTTTGAACGGCTTGGTGATGTAATCGTAGGCGCCCAGTTTCATAGCCTGAACAGCGGTATCCGTCGTGGCAAAGGCGGTAATGACGATCACGACCGTTTCAGGCGAGACCTCCTTGACCGTCCGAAGCACCTCAAGGCCGTCTACCTTCGGCATTTTGACATCAGTAATAACGAGGTCATAGATCTCGGCATGGATCGTCTTGAGCGCCTGCTCCCCGTTCTCGGCCGCTACCACCTCATACCCTTCTTTCTTCAGCATGATCAAGAGGAAATCGCGCATGCCCTGCTCATCATCTACGACAAGTATCCGGTTCATTGTTGTCCGCTCTTCCGCGACCGTTCAGAAACGGCGCTGTATGCGGGGACTTCGGTCCCCGGCAGTTTGATCGTGAATGCAGTGCCTCTGCCTGCCTGGCTCTCAACCTCGATGGCGCCGCCGTGGTCTTCGACGATGCGATAGACAATGGCGAGTCCGAGGCCCGTGCCTCCGGTCGAATCCTTGGTGGTGAAAAAAGGATCAAAGATCTTATCAAGGTTCTTGGGAGCGATCCCGCTGCCGGTATCGGCGATAACGATCCTGCACCAGGTGTTGCCATCGTTCCCTTGCATGGGTGACGCGCTCATGGTGATCTCGCCCCGATCATTGATCGCCTGGCACGCATTGATCAGCAGGTTCCACACTACCTGCCGGAGACGCTGCGGATCACCTTTGACCGCGGCATCGGCTTCGACCGTGCAAGTGATCGTGATCCCGTCCCGGTAGTCACGGCTGTTTTTGAGAAGCATCGCCGTTTCATTGAACAGATCGGATAGAGACACCTCACTGGCCTCGCCGGACCCTGTCGTGATGGCAAGGTCGGCCTGCGGCCTGGCATATTCCAGGAACTCCGTGATGATGGTATTCAGCCGGTCGGTCTCCCTGAGGACAATATCCATGAGCTGCTTATTGTCTCCTTGCAGGTCAAGCTCACCCTGGAGCACCTGAATGGAGCCGCTGATCGAACCGAGCGGGTTCCGGATCTCGTGTGCAATGCCTGCAGCCAGACTGCCTACGGTTGCCAGGCGTTCCTGTCGACGGAGCTGCTCTTCCATTTCCGTCATTTTCGTGATGTCCTGGAAAATGAGGATGATCCCGCGCACGACATCCTGTTCGTCCTTGAGCAGCGATGCCGTCATCCCCAATTGAACGCTCGTGCCATCTTTTCTTATGATCTCACCACGGATGCGGTATGGACGCTCTTTCAGTTTGTCCGTATGGCCAAAAAAACCTTTTATACTCGTACCGAACACCTCCTGCAGCCTGTTCCTGATCTCGTCATGTGCATAGCCGGTAATAAGTTCAGCCGCGGGGTTCCATGAGGTAATTTTGCCGGCCATGTCAGTCGTCAGGATGCCGCTTCCCACGCTGCGAAGGATATGTTCCTGCAGCACCCGGAGGTCGGCGAAATCGATGTTTTTTTCATGAAGTTCCTGGCGCGTTTTCCTGAGACGCTCGGAAAGATAACCGCTCAGAAGCGCTACAACATAAAAAGAAAGAATATTGCTGAAAACAAGATACAGGACCTGCAGCGAGGTATAATTCGTGCTCTGAACAAAACCGAATGCATTATAATACTGCATGTCGAGCATGGTCCCGTACAAAATGCTCGAAAGCGAAGCGGCAAGATAGCCGCCGCGCCGGTATAAAATAATACTGCCGGAAATAATGACCAGATGATACAGCGGGGAAAAAGCGCTGTCGATCCCGCCGGTAATATACACCAGGATCGAAACGAGCAGGATGTCAATAGAGATCTGGAGATAGGCAAAGAGGGCGAGCTGCCCGGCTTTTCTCAGAAAATACCAGTAGATGCCGGTCAGCAGGTAAACCAGCAGAACAAAGTAGTCAAGGGAGGCAGTGGGAAAGGAGTAGATTTTGTATCGCTGCTGAATAAAGATGAGCGTCCCCACCAGGAAGGTCGTGAGCGCGACCCTGCTGGCGATCAGCCACTTGATGCGCGTGTAGTATTCCTCTCTTGAAAATTCCTGAGACACGATAGGATCAGCCTGCCGCTGCACCCATCTGGAATATGGGCATATACATGGCCACGACAACGAAGCCGACGACTACGCCCAGAAATATCATCAGTAAGGGTTCGAGCATGGAGGTAAGCGCTGCCACAGCGGAGTCAACTTCGTCATCATAAAAATCGGCGATTTTATTGAGCATATTGTCGAGCGCGCCGGTGGCCTCTCCGACGGAAATCATTTGAACTACCATGGCCGGGAACACCTTTGCCCTGGAGAGCGGTTCCGCAAGCGTTTTGCCCTCACTCACAGCCTGCCGGGTCGCCATGATGGCGTCTTCCACGATTTTGTTTCCCGATGTACGCGCGACGATGATGAGTCCCTCGAGAATAGGCACACCGCTCGTGAGTAGTGTTCCCAGCGTCCTGGTAAACTTCGCAACGGATACCCGCTGGATCAATGACCCCACGATAGGTATCTTCAGTGCGAATGCATCCTGCGCTCTCAAGCCAGTTTCAGTCTTTCGCCATTGCTTCAGCGCTACAATGAAGCCGACGAAGCCTAAGAGCATTCCCAGACCGCCCCATCCCTTCATGAAGTCGCTGAACGCGATCACAATGCGGGTGGGCAAGGGAAGAGACTGGCCTGCCTCCTGAAAGATGTTGGCAAGCATAGGGACAACAACCACCAACAGCAGGGACACAACGGCAACGGCCACAAACAAGATCACTGACGGATAGATCATTGCAGATTTTATCTGTCCTTTGATCTTGGCGAACTTTTCCATGTAAGCCGCGAGCCGCTGAAGGATCGTATCCAGGATACCGCCGGCTTCTCCGGCTGCGACCATGTTGCAGTAGAGGTTATCGAAAACTTTGGGATGTTTTTTGAGTGAATCGGCGAAGGTGGCGCCGCCCTCGACATCCTGCCTCACCTGCACCACGACCTTTGCCAGCGCGACACTTCCTGTCTGTTGGCCGAGAATATCAAGGCACTGAACGAGCGGGAGACCTGCGTCGATCATGGTAGCAAGCTGACGGGTAAAGATCACAATGTCCTTAGCGGTGACCTTCGGCGCGCCGAAGGAGATAGTGATCTGTTTGGGTTTTGCCGTGACGTTGATCGGCTGGATGTTCTGCTTACGCAGAAGGGCCATTACGTCTTCCTTGCTGTTGGCGGCAAGTTCACCCTTCTGAATTGCTCCCTGCCGTGTTTTGCCTTCCCAGGTAAATACCGTGGTTGCCATTTTTCACCTCGTCCCGTTCAGAAGTATTGCTACTATATACAATGGCCGCTTTTGTGCGGCACTGATTCGCGCAAGCAGATTTTTCCCGAGAACGCCTATCGATACTCTTTTTGGACCGTCTGAGTTCCTGCCAGGCCGGACCTGCTCAGCATCTGGATGAGCTCTTCAACATTCGACGATCTGCCCACACAGTCTTCATAGGTGATCTGCTTTTTGACATACAGATCATAGAGCGACTGGTTCAGGGTCTGCATGCCGAACTTGGACTGCCCGGTTTGCATGATCGAATAAATCTGGTGTACCTTATCTTCCCGGATAAGGTTCCGTATCGCCGGGTTCGGGATCATGACCTCCAGTGCCACTACCCGACCACCGCCGATCTTCGGAACGAGCTGCTGCGATATGACCCCTTCCAGGACGAACGACAGCTGAGCGCGCACCTGAGACTGTTGATGCGGAGGGAACACATCAATGATACGGTTCATCGTCTGGGCCGCGGAGTTTGTATGGAGCGTGGCAAAGGTAAGGTGACCCGTTTCAGCGATGGTCAGCGCCGCTTCGATCGTTTCCAGGTCCCTCATTTCGCCGATGAGCACCACGTCGGGGTCCTGCCGGAGAAGATACTTCAGCGCATCTTTGAACGACTTTGTATCGGCGTTGACCTCGCGCTGGTTCACCAGGCATTTCTTATGCGGATGCAGGTATTCGATCGGGTCTTCGATGGTAAGGATATGTTCCTGGCGTTCATTGTTGATCTTGTCGATCATTGAAGCCAGCGTGGTCGATTTACCGCTGCCCGTAGGGCCGGTAACGAGGACCAGTCCGCGCGGTTTTTTGCAGAGGTCCGAGATAATATCGGACAGCCCCAGTTCTTTGAACGTCTTTATTTTAAAAGGAATGGTCCGGATCGCGGCAGCAACCGCGCCCCGCTGTACGAACATATTGGCGCGAAAACGGGAGAGGTTCTTCACTCCGAACGACAGATCGAGTTCGCTGTTTTCCTCGAACTTATGCTTCTGAGCATCGGTCAGGATGCTGTAGCAGAGGTCCTTCGTCACGGTGGCCGTCATCACGTCCAATCCCGGTATGGGCTTCACCTTGCCGTCAACCCGAATGCTCGGGGGAAGCCCCGTCGTGAGATGAAGGTCCGATGCGCCTTTTTCGATCATATACTTGAGCAGGTCGTGCAGATTGGCCATGAATACCACCTTCCCTTAGCAAACTACGGCTTCCCGTTTATCCACGGTTACTTGTTGTCGGGGAATGTATTTTCGACTACCTCTTCAAGCGAGGTCATGCCCGCCTGGACCTTCAACAACCCGCTGCGACGAAGCGTTTTCATCCCCGAGGCGATCGCCTGCTTTTTAATGTCAAAGACCGATGCTCCCTGAAGAATGAGTTCCTTAATCTCTTCCTTGATCGGCATGACCTCATACAACGCGACCCGGCCTTTGTACCCGGTCTTGTTGCAGATGTCACACCCGACGCCCTTCATGCTCACCACCGTTGCCGCCTCCTCGAGCGAGAACCCGGCATCAACAAAGGTCTCGGGCGGAAGTTTCTCCGGTTGTTTGCAGTTCTGGCAGGACCTGCGCACCAGGCGCTGCGCAACGATCAGAATGACGGCGGAAGAGACCAGGAACGGCTCCACCCCCATGTTCAGCATACGGTTAATGGTGCTCGGCGCATCATTGGTATGGAGCGTGGTAAGCACGAGATGGCCGGTAAGTGCGGCTTTGACGCCAATCTCCGCCGTTTCATAGTCGCGGGTCTCGCCCACCATGATGATGTCCGGGTCCTGTCGCAGGAAGGAACGCAGCGCGGCAGCGAAGTTCAGACCGATCTCATCCTTCATCTGCACCTGGTTGATGCCCATGAGGTTGAATTCGACGGGGTCTTCGGCCGTCATGATATTCTCTGAATCCTTGTTCAGTTCGCTCAGTGCCGAATAGAGGGTCGTGGTCTTACCGCTCCCGGTGGGTCCCGTTACCAGGACCATGCCGAACGGTCTGCCAAGAGCTTCCTGAAAATCAACCAGCTGGTCCTTATCGAACCCGAGTTTGGTCATATCGAGCTGCAGGTTCGACTTGTCCAAAAGGCGCATAACGATCTTTTCGCCGAAGAGCGTGGGAAGGACGGAAACGCGGAAATCCATGACCTTGTTCTTGCCCATCTTCATTTTTATACGACCGTCCTGCGGAAGCCGGCGCTCGGCTATGTCGAGCTGTGCCATGATCTTGATACGGGAAATAATGGCGTTCCTGATCTTGAGGGGAAGCCCCATGACCGTGTTCAGGACGCCGTCAACGCGGTACCGGACCCTGAATTTTTTCTCGTAGGGTTCGATATGGATATCGCTCACCCCCATTTTGGCGGCGCGCATCAGGATGGCATTCACCATTTTGACGATAGGAGCTTCGACCTCTGACGAGAGCTGATCGAGGGCAGCATCTTCGACCACCTCGAGTTCTTCAACAGCGCCATGCACCAGGTTATCGAAGTCATCGACGTCCACTTCACCGCCGGTGTCGATATCGTCGATGAAATCCATAGACACATCGTCTTTTTCATCTATGTCATAATCCTTGGCATTGAAGGCAAGTTTCTTTTCCTCCTTGGCCTGTGTCACATTCTTACCGCCTGCACTTGCGGCGGCAAGCGATTTGGCGGCGCCATAATATTTTTTAATGGCCTCTACGATGGCGCCTTCGGTCGCCACCACTGCCTCGACATTGTAGCCGGTCATGAACTTGATGTCATCGATGGCGAAGATATTGGAGGGGTCCACCATGGCGATCGTGATCGTAGCACCTGAGCGATTGACCGGCATGATCCGGTATTTCTGCGCGACTTCGGCGGGAATATGCTTGACGACCAGGGGGTTAATTTCGAATCGGCTCAGATCAACGTAAGGAACACCGTACTGCTTACTGAGAAACGTCATGAGCTTGTCTTCCTGGACAAACCCCAGCTTGACCAGTATGGTTCCAAGCCTGCCACCCTCGTTCTTCTGGGTAACAAGAGCTTTTTTCAACTGATCATCCGTAATGAGACCCGAGGATACCAGCATTGAGCCGAGTCTTCCAGACATTGCCATCGATGGTAACTCCTTTATAGATAAACGTTATTTCAGGTTCTAAGCTTACTGTAATACGCAGGCTATGTCAAGGCAGATAGACACATTTCTCAATTGGTCAGCGTAGTGCCCTGATCTGCCGGGCGAGCGCATTCTTCATGATCTGAACCGGCGCTTTTTTTCTCGTCCAGAGCTCAAAAGCGATCACGCCCTGATACAGGAGCATGCCGATACCCGAGAGCCGCCGGGCCTTGCGGTCCTTCGCAGCCTTCAAAAAGAGCGTTTCCGGCGGGTTATACACAAGGTCGCAGACCAGGTGGTTCTTTTGAATGAGCTCCTTGCGCATGGGCAAGGGATCAGCTTTTTTCAAGCCCAGCGGAGTTGCATTAATAAGACAATCGGCGGCGCCTACGGCCTCGGAAAGCAACTCTTCGCCGATGGCCTGGACGTCTGCTCCGGTCTTTTGCCTGATATCCTCCGCCAGGGCCGAGGCTTTTCTTTGATCAAGATCCATAAATACGATGGATCGGGCGCCGGCCAACGCAAGGCTGAATCCCACGGCGCGCCCCGCCCCTCCTGAGCCGATGAACACCACCCGCTTTCCCCGGGGGTTGAACCCGGCATCATCCTTGAGCGAGCGAAGGAAACCCCTGCCGTCGGTATTATGACCTTTGAGCCGGTCGCCCAGCACTTCGATCGTATTCACCGCCCCGATTAGCCGGGCTTCTTCTGAAAACTCATCGAGCCAGGACATGACCGCCTGTTTATGAGGGACGGTCACGTTCATACCCCTGAGGTTAAGCGCACGGAGGCTCCTGACCGCCGCTTCCAACTGGTCAGGATGCACAGCAAAGGGGACATAGCACGCGTCCATGCCGAGCTTCGCGAATGCGGCATTGTGCATGCCAGGAGAAAAGCTGTGCTCAACAGGATAGCCGAACAGCCCGTATATCGATGTTTTACCTGAGATCATTGCCGTTACCTCCTCCCGCGCAGTATATCCACCAGGTTTCTGAAACCAGTAACCATGCGCACAGGGACATCCAAAAGGCCTTCCAGCTGGCCAAGGTTCATATTGTCGAGAAATAGGTGTTCATCCTCTTTAAGAACGTTCGCCGGGATCAGCACCAGATCGCCGAGCCTTTTGCCCTTCAGGGCATGAACGATGTCACCACCGCTCAGCAGTCCGGCAACCGTAACCGACGGCCCGAAGAAGCGGTTCTTCGCGATGACCTGCCGCAGGGTCAGCCCCTTGACGCCCTTGAGCCGTTCCAAAGAGGTTTTCAATATTGCAGCGAATGAAGCGCCCGTAACCACGGTCACCTTCAGGGGCGGAACACTGGCCGGCACCCGGGTCCGTGCAGCTTCACGAAGAAACTCGGCAACCATGCCGACACCGTTCTCGATCTGCGGGAACTCTTCATACGAGGATGCCGGCGGGAGCGGCACTCCGGCCTTGATATAAAACTCATCTGACGCGAACACCAGGCGCGTACCGAACTCCTTCCGGAACCTGGCGCTGAAGGTATCGATCGTTTTGATCACTGCCCGCGCTCCGCTGCGGGTGAACAGTTTGACCGGATACAGGCCGGTCCGATAAGCAGTTACTCCCACCGGTACGGCTGCTATGGACATGACCGCGGGAAAAAGCTGTGCCACGTCCTCGATCGTCTTTATCAGGTGTCGGCCATCATTCACCCCGGGGCAGGTGACGATCTGCGTATGCATGCGGATGCCTCCGACCGCGAGCCTTTTTATGAGCGTCATGATGTCAGGTGCCTTGCGGTTCCCCAGCATGAAGGAGCGAAGTTCCGGCTCGGTGGTATGAACGGATACGTAGAGCGGACTTAAGCGTTGTTTGAAGATACGCTCCAGGTCCTGTTCGGACAGCGTTCCGAGGGTAATGTAATTGCCGTAGAGGAAGGAAGCGCGAAAGTCATCATCTTTCACATAGAGACTGCGTCGGCAGTCTGAAGGCATTTGATCGACAAAGCAGAAGATACAGTGATTGCGGCACCGTTTGATCGTAAGGGGCGGCAATTCAATGCCCAGATCGTCGTCTGCAGTTTTTCTGATCCGAATGGTCTTGAGCGCACCTGACCGTTTTTTCACCGTCAGGGAGATACGCTCATCAGCGACGTAAAAACGGTAATCGATCACATCGCTGATCGTCTCACCGTTGATCGAAACAATATGGTCCCCCTGCCGAAGCTCAAGACCCTCGGCAATGCTGCCGGGAGTGACCCGCGCGATTTCCAGCAATCAGAAGCTCCTTTTGGTGGAGAACATATAATCCACATATCCGGTGATCTGGATCCGTGCCTCGTCAGTGACCTGCCGGATTTTGCGGAGCATCAGGATCTCATCCATACTCAATATCTTCTCAAGATAGTTGATCTGCTCTTCCGAGATCGGGAACATGCGCTTCCCGCGTCTGAACTTGGCCTGCGAGGGGGACAGAAAAAACCCTTTCACTTCGGCAGGCACTTTCTCCTGATGCGCCGCGAGAATGAGTATGGCCCTATCCATGCCCAGCTTGTTCGCAATCATCATCAGTGTTTTATCTTTGGGGATATGCCCTTTGTTGATCGTGACCCGCAGCAGTTCCGGACTGATCCCGAGGACTTTCGATGCATCCTTGAGATTCTTAAATCCTTTTTTGTCCAAGGCCTGCCGGATCATTTCTGAAATCTTCATGTACGGCCTCCGTATCTGCAATGATGTATCTATGACAGTAATCAAACCAACAAACAAGCTACGCAGCGATCTTCATGCCGCGGGAAACATACTGGACGCCTGAAGCAACAGTGACGGCCGCGGTGGTCCACTGTAGAACATACAAAAACCCGAGTTCCAGACCATAATCCACCTGAACGAGGGTAAGCGTCACGCACAGCAGCTGCAAGACGGTCGTGAACTTTCCAATGAGGGAAGGCCGGACCGTGAAATTGTGCTGCATAAAGTAAACCATGATGCTGCCAATAACCAGGATCACATCCCTGCTGATGACGATGATCGCAAGCCAGACCGGCAGCATATTGAGCAGGACGAGCGTAACAAAGGCAGAAACAATGAGCAGTTTATCGGCCATCGGATCCAGAAAAGCGCCCAGGTCTGTTTTGCTTTTCATGAGCCGGGCTATCAACCCGTCAAGCGCATCGGTAATACAGGCCACAACAAAGACAGCAAGGGCCGCCCGGTAGTAGCCGTAGATCATCAGATTGATAAAAAATGGGATAAGGACCACCCGAAAGAGCGTGATCGAATTGGGAAGGTTCATCGGCAC
>JANPMZ010000172.1:0-1809 GCA_031427195.1 Nitrospirota bacterium | reverse complement strand
CTCGACAAAGGGAAGGCCCTTCATCCGGAGGTAGGACCGCAACACGTTCCGGTGGTTGAGGTCATAGCGTGACGCAAGATCAGTGAAGGCTCTCAGAAATCCGGACAGTTCGAAAGCCGGCTGGCGGTCAATGCCCGACCCGGAAAGCAGCACGAAAACCGCACCTCCCTCATAGGCGTCCCGGTAGTAGCAGCTCGCTTTGCATACTTCGGTTGCGATCAGCGAGATCATCATTCCATCGGCTCGTTCGATATCAACCTCAGGCATGCAGAACTCTTCAATGCCATTCTTCAAACCCCATTCCTTCAATTGGAGTGCCGTTGTTATCTGGTCAGGCTGAACATCCGCATGCTCCTCGGACCACGCCCACAGCCAGGTGAGGGTGTTATCAGACTGCGTGCCGAGTACCTGAAACGGAAGTGCAAGATCATTATCGATCTTGAGTATGCCTTCATCGAGATCGAATTCCGGGAAATGCTCTCCAATGAGCCGGTCGAATTTTGCCTGTTTTTCAAGCGAGATCAGAGCGCATTGCTCAAAGTATTCGTTGATCGTACTCATGAACCCTCCATTCGTGATACTGTTTGCTATGCCAGCGAGACGGCGCCGGCGCCCAGCACCGCCTCGAGCTCACTGATGAGTTGCTCTGAAGGATTCACCCGTACTTCTTTTCCCACGGAAATGAGCGAGTCCTTGCGGGTGGGGTTCTGAAGCCGAAGGAAAACGGGGACCGTTCCATTATAGCGGAGCAGGATGTCCTTTACCTTGAGCAGCTCGTCCTGCGTGAGTCCCGTTGCGCTGAAGCGGATATCCATCCTGGTCGTTCCGCGTTTTTTTACCTCCGTCAACAGGTGCAGACGCACGGCCTTGATCTTGTTTCCCTGTTCGCTCTTATCGAGCGTCCCGGCAACGATCAGCGGCGTGTCCGTCAGCAGCAGATGCTGGGAAGATTTGTAGAGGTCGGGGAACACGACCACTTCCACGGCTCCCGTAAGGTCCTCCAGATCAAGGATCGCCATTTTTTCCTGGCTTTTCTTCGTTACCTTGATTTTCATTCCGGCAATGATCCCGCAGATCGTCACGTCCTTGCCGTCCTGGACGTCATCAAGGGTTTCGGTAGTGGCCGTGGCGTAGCGTTTGATGTCCGCCTCGAATGCGGCCAGGGGATGACCGCTGATATAGAACCCGACGCTTTCCTTTTCGTGCGCCAGAAGCTGACTTTCCTTCCACTCCGGGACATTGGGCAGCGCTATTTCCTTCTGGCCCTCCATGGCGCCGAAGATGCTGAACTGGCCGATGGCTTCCTGTTCCTGATGTTTACCACCATGGTCAATGACCATATCAAGGCCTTCGAACATCTGGGCACGGCGGCTGCCGGTACCGTCGAAAGCTCCGCACATTATGAGCGCTTCCATCACCCGCCGGTTCACTTTTCGCTGGTCCACCTTGTTGCAGAAATCCATGAGGGAGGTGAAAGGGTTTTTCTTTTCCCTGGCCTCGACAATGGCCTCGATCGCGGAAATGCCGACGTTCTTGACCGCCGCAAGACCAAAGCGGATCGAGCCGACGTTGCTGCCCGGTTCGATGTTCTCCCGGTCATGGGCCTCAACAACGGTGAAGTCCCACCTGCTCTGGTTGACGTCCGGGGGCAGGACCGTAATGCCCATTTGGCGCACGGCATAAATATATTTGACCACCTTGTCCGTATCCTGGACTTCACTGGTGAGCAGGGAGGCCATGTACTCGACCGGATAATGCGCCTTCAGGTAGGCGGTCTGGTAGGAGACCAGCGCGTAGGCGGCGCTATGG
>JANPMZ010000171.1:0-2449 GCA_031427195.1 Nitrospirota bacterium | reverse complement strand
CATCACTCTGGGGAACATCCTGAAGGGTGGGCATTTCTTTTGCCCACTCTTTTTATTTGGGGGACACAATGGCTGACGTCGTTGAGCATATACGACAACTCCTTGACCCGATCCTGGCCTCCCTCGGCCTTACGCTTTGGGACCTGGAGTTTCAGCGTCAGGGTCCGACGTGGCTCATGAGGATATATATCGACCGGGAGTCCGGAGTAAATTTGAGTGATTGCGAGTCCGTGAGCCGCGATCTGAGCGCAGCCCTGGATGTGGAAGATATCATTACCCATGCCTACTCGCTCGAAGTATCATCGCCCGGCCTCGACCGGACGCTTTCGAAGCCGGAGCACTTTACGAGGTTTGCCAACAGTACGGTCAAGATAAAGGTCTATCAGCCCATTGACGGACAAAAGGTCTTTCAAGGCAAGTTACTGGGGATCTCTGAAGAGGGCATGGTCAAGGTCGAGCTCGCAGCCGGGAAAATCATGGAATTTGCCCTGAGCGCGATCACGAAAGCGTCCCTCGAAATAGAACTGTAAGGACGAAGATTTTCAGGATGTCATCTTTAGCATCCACAGGATGCATGTAGAGCAGCCCCGGTTTTTACAGTAGCCTGATAAGAACTGCATATATATTCAGGAGGCGACGAAGTTATGAGTCAAGAATTAGTTCAAGTGATCGACCAGATCAGTAAAGAAAAGGGCATCTCCAGGGAAATGGTGATCGAGGCGGTCGAGTCCGCCCTTGTGAGCGCTGCCAGGAAGAAACATGGCGCGCAGCGGATCGCCGTTCAGATCGATCCCAAGCGCGGCGATATCATCATGTATGCCTACAAAAAGGTCGTGGCGGAGGTCGTGAACCCTGAAGATGAGATCACTCTTGAGGCTGCCCAGGCGCTCTTTCCCGATGCGCAGATGGACGGCGAAGTGCCTCTGCAGATCGAGTTTCGCGGGTTTGGCAGGATAGCGGCGCAGACCGCCCGTCAGGTCATTGTACAGAAGGTGCGCGAGGCCGAGCGCGAGGTGATCCTGAAGGAGTTTAACGACAAGATCGGCCAGCTGGTGAACGGCATCGTCCTGCGTCATGAAAAAGGCGCCTACTACATCGACCTGGGAAAGACCGAGGCGGTGCTCCCGGCACGCGAACAGGTGCCGCGCGAGAGTTACCGCAGGGGCGACCGCGTCAGGGCCTATGTCATGGAAGTGCGGGACACCTCCAAGGGGCCGCAGGTGGTCCTCTCGAGGGCCCATCCGGACTTCGTGACGCGCCTCTTTGAGATGGAAGTCCCCGAGATCTACGAGAATATCGTTGAAGTAAAGGGTGTTGTGCGCGAGGCCGGAGACCGGACGAAGATCGCCGTTGCTTCGAAAGAGTCCCAGGTCGATCCCGTCGGCGCCTGCGTCGGCATGAAAGGCTCGAGAGTCCAGGCGGTCGTTCGTGAGCTTCACGGTGAGAAGATCGATATTATCCCCTGGTCGGCTGATCCGCGTATTTTTATCGCCAAAGCGCTCAGCCCTGCCGTGGTCGAAAAAGTGGGTGTTACCGAAGAGGATCGCTCCGCCCTTGCCGTTGTGGCTGATTCTCAACTTTCGCTCGCCATCGGCAAAAAGGGCCAGAACGTCCGTTTGGCCGCAAAACTGACCGGATGGAAGATCGATATCCTGAGCGAATCCGAATACGATCAGGAACGCCAGAAAGAGCGTGAGCAGGAGATAGAAGCCGCCATCGTTGAAGAAACGCGCAAGATGGCGGAAGAGACCGAGGCTGCGGAGAATCTGGAAGCCGAGGCCGCTGCGGAATCATCTCCCGAATCGCCCTTGATGAGCATCGAAGGTGTCGGCAAAAAGACCGCGGAGCAGCTGGCGGAGGCCGGGTATGACACCCTGGCAAAGGTCGCCGCAATGACGGACGAGGATATTCTGGCAGTTCCCGGCATTGGGGAAAAGACCGCGCAAAAGATTCTGATGGCTGCCCGGGCCATGCTCAAGAGCTGAAGGCCGGTAGAACGGTGAAGGAACTGAAACGTCAACCGGAACGGACCTGCATCGGATGCCGGGGAGTGTTCAAAAAGGACGAAGTCGTCCGGATCGTGGCCGGTCCAACAGGGTTCGTCATCGATTACCGCGAGAAGCTGCCTGGTCGGGCCGCCTATGTCTGTCCGCGCATTGACTGCATTCGCAAGGCGCTCGCGAAAGGGAACCTGTCGCGTTCCCTGAACAGCAAGGCCAGCGCTCCGGGAGAGCAGGATTTTATCGCTATGCTCCTGGCCAGCAGCACGGAAAAGGTAAAATCCCTGATCGTAATGGCGGCCAAAGCTGGAATGCTGTCGGCCGGGTATTCGGCGGCGCATGACGCCGTGGAGAAGGGCAGGGTTAAAGCGCTTCTCTTTGCCGCCGACCTCTCTGACGGCACCCGTGAGAAGATCATGGCCTCGGAAGCCGCGCCCAAGCGACAGGCT
>JANPMZ010000170.1:0-8901 GCA_031427195.1 Nitrospirota bacterium | reverse complement strand
CTTCACGAACATATCGCACAAGGACGGAACGACCAGAATGGAGGTCAGGTACCCCGTGAACACGCTGACCGTCATACCGACCCCGATGGAGAACATGACCGGATGATCGGCGAACAGCAGGACCCCGGAGCCCAGGATCGTCGTGACCGCCGAAAGCGATACCGCCATGATCGTTCCGATCTTCAAACTATATTGATATTCGTAGGTCACGCCGATGCCGTAATCCACGATCACCCCGGAGACCACGACAATGCCGATGATATTGACCACGTCAAGCGGAATATGCAGGAGCACCATGAATCCTGCCAGCCAGATAATGCCGGTGAACAGCGGCACCAGCGCAATGATCATCTCCCGAACATTCCTGAAAAACAGCCACGTTAAAACGATATTGAACAACAGTGCGACCGGGACCAGGAACTTCACCTCGCCGAAGGTAAAAGCCGAGACCTTTTTTGACATGGCCTTCCGCGACACCACAAAGGTACCGGCAGAACGCTCGCTGAGGGGCATAAGCGCATCGACATACTCCGCATTATCGGGGAAGAATGACAGGATCCGGTATTCGTCTTTATTCTTTATAATGAAACGTTCCTGGATCTTTTCCAATAGGGCATCAGGCTTACCAGCTTCGATCCTGCTCTTGTAGAGGCTGTCGAAAAAGGGAGCAAAAGCCTGCTCCCGCATCCCATACTGCGGCGCCGCCTCTTTGATATAGCGTTGCAAACGGGCTGCTCTCCCGTCGCGCCAGAAACGGTTCCACTGTTCGATGTTGTCTGCCCGGGTCTTTTTCGAAGGCCACAGCATGGAGAGGCTCGTAAAGTTCTTTTTCCCTATTAACTTGACCGCTTCCCGGTAGATCGCGTCATTCGCCTCCAGCGCCGCCTCCAAAGTCTTGCCGGTCGCCACAAAGATGGCCTGGTTGCTCTGTCCGCCCCAAGTCTGATAGAAGCGCTGCTCTGCCTCAAAAACTGAGGGTTCGCTGCCGTCCAGGCGCATCACATCGCTTTCGAACTGGATCCTGAAAGCGAAAACCAGCATCACCACGGTCAGCACAGCCCAGACAAGAACGTAGGCCCGCTTCGACAAAAGAGCATCGACGGTCCTCTCCCCCCAGTCCGTTCCGCGCATGACGAGCGGATGCTTCCAATGCAGCGCCAGCGGAAGAATGAAAATTGCCAGGAGCAGCGAGAACACAACGCAGAGGATCGCGAAGAAGGCCAGCTGATGGTATCCCTGGACCTGCGACAGGAACAGCGCGCCGAACCCGAAGACCGTGGTTATGGAGTCAATGACGATCAGCCGGGAAACACTGGCGATCTGAGCGCTCGTCGACTCTTTCCTGAGCGCAATATACATATGCAGTCCGTGGTCCACCGTAATGCCGGCAACCGCCGTACCGATGCCGATGACCAGATAGGAAAGGCTGCCCATGAAGAACGCAACCACATTGATCGACAGTGCCACGCCGATGACGGGTATGGCGAAGACCAGGCCGATCCGGGGATCGGGAAAAAGCAGCAGGAACAGGACCAGGAATGATAGGGAAACCAGCAGGGACGCGAACTGGATATCACGCTTGATCACCCGTTCATTGCTCACGGCATGGACATGACCGCTGATAATGTCGGCCGAAATGTATTCCGGAAGACTTTTGATATGCTCCTGCAGCGTGGCAACGAGCGTCGCACTTTCCCTGCCATCGGTTATTTTGACCGGCGTCTCGATGATGATCATGGTATGACGACCGTCACGGCTCATGAAATGGCCGTCCTCGATGGAAACGTCGTAGCCCATGGATGCCGGGAGCGCCTGCAGTTTTTCGAAGATGAATTGGCGCGTACCGATGGGGTCGGTACGGACCAGGGAATTGGTGAAGATGCTTTCCATCTTCATTGAACTGCGGTAGATGCCCCGCAGCTGATCTGAAACGCCCTGGGCGGTCAACCGCTCGTCAATGCGCTGAAGGCCCTGCTCGCCAAGGATCTGGGGCGCGTACTGCAGAATGGACAGATCGTTGCCCGCGTTCTGGACCGCGATTCCTGTCGTGACCTTGGTGAACAACGGCGGCGTGAGGAGCGCGGCAAGCTGATCGACCGCCCGGAACAGATCGCTTTTCCCTTTTGCGGGATCGGTCAGTGCCAGGGAGAGGACGACCTTGTCGGACAACTTTGACTCGCGCAGAAAATTGATGCTGCGGCGGATGTCCTTGTCATCGGGAAACATGAGGTCGATGCTACTCTCATAGCGCACAAAAAAGACGCCCGCCGAAGCGAGGATACTTACGGCGACAACGGACCAGAGGACCGCTTTCCGGCGCTGTTTGACGTACTCGTGCAGATGGGAGAAGTACCTTTCAAACATGCCCCTGCACCTCAAAGCTCTTTTTGTCGAGCGGAGCGTTAAACTGCGTGTTCATGAAACGTATGGTCGTGACGTCCCCGGTCAGTTCCTGAATACGGATCTGCTGCAGATAGGTCTGGTCGTCACGAACGGTGATCGTGATGGCCTTGATGACCTTTTTGGAAATGCTCGTGTCCCGGGGCTTGAACTCGATCACCAGGGGCGTGCTCGACACCTGCCGCATCTCGTTGTCCTCAAGGAGCGTTCCATACTCTCCGGAGAACCACACGGTCAGCTGCTTCAGCACATTCTGGAAAATGGGGTTCTTCGCCAGCGACATTTCCTGGACCTGGTTCGTGTCCTCGTCCCACTGGCGGATGAACTTGTCGGTGATCAGGACGGAATACCGGAGCGGGCTGTCCACATGCCACGCCAGTTCATGGGGCTTGCGGATGTAGATCCTGCCCTTGAGGACGATTTTCTCCTTGAACATCGCCATCTCTTTTTCCTGGATAAAATCCGTTTTAAGCGTTTTGAAATCAGAAACCTTTTTTCCCAGCGCGTTCAGGAACGCCGGCAATTCGGCCTGTTCAGGCGCCCCCTTCCCCACGCCTTCCGCGGCAGCAACCACACCCGCCTGCATCAGGAAGCACAAGGCCAGGGTGAGGAGCATCCTCATGCTTTGTTTCGTAACGATCATCATGCCGCCTTGCCGTCGCTCTGCCAGACCTTGAGCTCACCGCGGGCGATCACCGTATCGCCTTTCCTTACTTCACCCTGGATAATGCCGAAATCACCGTACTTTGCCACTTTAAACAGGGAAATGCGCAGAACATCGCCGACCTTGGCGCTGCCGGGGATCTCGAGGTTCTTGATGCCGAGCAGAAAGCCTTCCTGCTGGGGATTGCGGCTTCCGAGCTTCCGGAACCCTTCCTGGGCCGCCATGGCCTGGGACATGATCTCGGGATAGGAGGCTTCATCGAGCGTGCCGTCCTTCCCCACGAACACCATGTCCTCCAGCACCGTCATCTCGGTCACGGAAGCACGCTCCCTTACCTCAAGGAGCCGGTCGATCATGAGCATGGGCGGCTTGTGCGGAACAAGCTGCGCCGCATCCACGGGCAGGAACATGATGTCCTCGCGCCGGTCAAGGTTCTTCCAGCACAGCGGGTCCGATGCAAGGTAATCTCCGGTCATCTGAAATGCCGCTCCGCGGCAGCCGTAGCATTCGCTCAACCGGTCGCATTCACCGCAGGGCCCTTTGATCGTCTCGGTATACATTTTGAGGTCCTGGACCACCTCGCTGTCCTTCAGGATGTCCCTGAGCTTCTGCTTGCGCACGTTGCCGATGGGGATCGTGACGCCGACGCAGGGCTGGACGTCTCCCTCGGAGTTCACGGCGCAGGAGAAGCGATGGCGAAGGCACTCCCCGCCGATGAGCGGTGGTTTGGGGTCCCAGTGGTGGCCGTATTTGTTCCGGTCGATCTTGGAAATGCGCTTGAACAGTTCCTCCACCTGACGGGAATCGACGTCGAGCATATTATGCTCTTTGGCGCCGCCCTGCGGCGTGATCATCTCGAAATAGGGGGCGATATTCTGGTCCCGCAGCCATTCCCACATCTTCGGGAGCTCCTCGATGTTCTGCTGGCAGACGACTGTGCTGATGCCCATGAACCGGTCCGCTGAGGGATAGCCCGCCTCTTTCAAGTTCTTGAAGGCCTCATGGATCTGGGTATAGGCGCCCTTTCTGCCCGATAGCGTGTCCTGGACCTTCTCGTCAAAGGTATTCATCTTGAGCACGACCCGGACGCCGGCTGCATAGAGTTCCCGTGCCATCTCTCGGGTGATGTTCGTGCCGTTCGAGAAGAGCTCAACGTCCATGTCCAGTCCGCGGATGAATTTTATCATTTCCATGATATGCGGATAGAGCATAGGCTCGCCACCGAGGACGATCATCTTCCGCGCCCCCAGTTCCCTGGCCTGCGTGATCAGGTCGAAGAACTCCTCCCGGCTCAACTCGTCCCGCTGCACCGTATGGTCCGACGCGTAGCAGTAGAGACACCGGAAGTTGCAGCTCTTGTTAAACTCCAGTTCCATGGAAAGGAGCCGGCCCTCGCGGACGGCTTCGGCGATCTCCTCCTGGGAGAACTCTGCGCCATAGATACGACTCTGACAGCTTTTCATAGTTTTTTTCTCTTATCCACGAAGCGAGTTATTTTCCGGGAGTTCCCGGCAAATACCTGGCTCTTCACGTCTTCCTCGCTCGCCAGAACGACTTCCGGCCGCACGCGCAGATGCGCCTGCAGCTTATCGGTGATCATCTCGGCGGTGCAGGATGGGTCCCTGAGCGCAACCGTGACCTTCACCACGTCGGAGAGGTCGAAATCGCTCGTTGCCGTCACGTAGTATTCGCTGATCCCCGGCAGCGCGTCGAGGACCGCATAGATCGAGTTCGGATACAAGGTCGTGCCGCGGAATTTTATCATGTGGTTCTTTCGCCCAACGATGGGGCCCAGCCGGGGCGACCGCCTTCCGCAGGAACAGGGCGTATCAATAAGAAAGCTCATGTCCCCGGTCTTGAACCGCAAGAGCGGCATGCCCTCCATCGCCAGCGGCGTTACCACGACCTCGCCCATTTCGCCTGACGGGAGCACCTCACCCTGATCATTCACGAGCTCCACCACCGCCAGGTTCGGATGCAGGTGTCCGCCCTGCTGGGCCGTGCATTCACAAAACGACGTAATGGTTTCCGAGGAAGCATAGGTCGAATAGACCTTTGCGCCCCAGACCGCTTCCAGGCTCTCGCCCACCCGCAGGAACTGCAGCATACGGTCCCTCACCGGTTCGCCGATGCAGATCAGCCTGCTGATGCCGCTCTTATGAGGATCGATGTCCCGCGATCTCATAAACTGTCCCAGCTTGAGCAAGAATGTCGGCACACCAACGATGGCCGTTGGTTTGAGCCGTTCAATGATATCGAGATGGCTTTCGAAACCGCTCAGTCCGTTCCGGATCGCGGCGGCGCCGAGGCTCCGCACGCCTGAAAAATACGCCAGCCCGGCGATGAAGCAGCGGTCCATGGTGCAGGTGAGCAGAACAATATCGTCACGGGTCAGGCCGCAGCTCTCGAGCGAGAGCTCCTCGTTATAGGCAAGTCGGCGGAGATCGTTCTCCGTGTACATCATCGTCGTCGGTCTGCCGGTCGTACCGGACGACAGGACCATGTCCACGATCGCCGAACGCGAAATAGCAAGGAACTCGTCGTTATGCTGCCCCAGGGCGGTCTTGTCCGTGAGCGGAAGCGTATGCAGCGTGTCAAGGGTGATTGCCGCCGGATCGATGCTTCTCGCCTTGAAAAGCGAGCGGTAATAGGGCGAATTGGCCGCGAGGTACTGCAGATGCCTGCGCAACAGCCCCTCCTGCACTGCCCTGATCTCCCTTGGCGCCGAGAATTCCAGTTTTCGGTGTCCATCGAATTCCATCATGCTCATACGGTCTTCTCCATGACGGACAACTCGTCATCGATGATATGCCAGACCCGGTTCTTGAAAGCGAACGCGTTCAGGTCCTTATACTCGTCCCAGGCGATGGACGGCAGCCGCCGTACCCGAATAGTGCCCGGTCGCAGGAGCAGCGATCCTTTGGGAGGGATATTCTCGTTCCCGGTGATGCAGATCGGCGCCACGGACGCCCTTGATTCCAACGCCAGACGGAATGCGGCGCCGTGAAAACTTCCCATGGTTCTGCCCGCCGATCGCGTCCCTTCGGGAAAGAAGATGATCGATACTCCCTCGGACAGCAGTTTCGTTGCTTGCGCCATGAATGATTCGTGGGACATCATCCTGATGTTCAGGTATCCCGAAAACTTTGCATACAGCCCGAGTACGGGTATCCTGAAGGGCCAGACATTCACGATCTGTACACACTCATGGGGCAGGACGCACATGAGAAACGCATCAGAGGCCGCACGGTGGTTGCACACGAAGATAAAGGGCCCACCACGACCGTTCTTGCTGTCGGTCTCATAGCGAAGCTTGATCCAGGGATAGGGGATCGACGTAATGAGCTTGCCGTAGAAACTGATGGAGCGGCGAAACCGCTCCATGGTGCGGCGGTGCGACAGGAACAGCCTCGACATCGCAACAACAAGTGTCAACGTCGGGATCGCTATTGACGAAAGCAGTAAAAAGCACGTATAGAAATACAGGTTGAGAAAAAACAGTTTCAAGCGAAACAACATCGCGATAAGCCCTACTTGCCTTCCTCGTTCTTAAGCGAGGAAATAAACTGATAGATGTCTTCAAGGGTCCGGATGTCCCTGATCTTTTCTTCGTTCCTGATCTTTACGCCAAAGGTGTTCTGAAGCGCAACCACCAGATCGACGATGTCCAGGCTGTCCAAACCCAGATCGGTAAAGATATGCGCCGTTGGAACGAGGCGCTCCTTCTCGATTTCAAAGGAGTCTTCGAACACTTTATTGATCTTGTTGATTATTTCCTGATCGATCATGAGTCCTCCAATAAAAACAAATTTCAAATTCCAAATTTCAATAACCAAACGTTTAGAATTTTGTGGTCGGCAATTGGAATTTATTTGTATTTTGGTGCTTGTTGTTTGGTGATTGTTATCTCCTGTACACTAACGCGGCATTGATCCCGCCGAAAGCGAAGCCGTTCTTCAAAACCGTACGCACCTGTTTTTTAAGCGGCTCCATGACATGCTGGATACCTTCGCACTCCGGGCTGACGTTTTCCAGGTTCAGCGTCGGATAGATAACGCCCTGCTCCATCATCGAAAGCGAGGCCGCCAGTTCGATGGCTCCTGAAGCGCCGAGCGTATGCCCGATATACCCCTTGAGGCTGCTCACCGGCACCGTTGCCCCGAACACTTCGCGGATCGCCTCGGCCTCCTCCTGGTCTCCCTGGATGGTCGCCGTGGCATGGGCGCTGACATAATCAATCGCATCCGCATTCACACCGGCGTCTTTGAGCGCCTGCTGCATGCAATAGATCATGGATTCCTTGTTTGACTGGCTCACGTGCAGACCGTTTGCCGTGGTGCTGTAGCCGATGAGCTCTGCGTAGATCTTTGCATTCCGTTTGATTGCCCGGTCGTAGTCTTCGAGCACGACCAGACCGCTCCCCTCGCCGCAGACCAGTCCGTCGCGGTCCCGATCAAAGGGCCGCGGCGTCTGTTGCGGCCTGTCGTTGTACTTCGTCGAGGTCGCGAACAGAATGTCAAAAGACCCGGTCACCGTGGGGTGCAGTTCCTCAGCGCCGCCGCAGAGCAGGACTTCCTGCCTCCCGAGCCTGATCAGATCGTAGCCCGTGCCGATGGCATGGAGGGCCGAGGCGCAGGCGGCGGCCGGCGCCATGACCGTGCCGTTCAATCCCAGGTACTGGGCCACGTTCACGGCAGCCGTGTGCGACATGCACTGAAAGAACATGGTCGAGTTCAGCTTACTGAGGTCCTTTGCCGGCAGCATGAGCTCAAACGTATCGTTAATGCTTTTGGCGCTGCCCATGGTAGAACCAATGACGCAGCCGATCTTCCAAAGGTCCTCATCGGCCAGCACAAGGCCTGCGTCAGCGATCGCCTCATCAGCGGCCTGTGCGGCAAAGATGCTCATGCGCCCCATGGAACGCCGCTTTTGGCGCGGAATGAGCTTTTCGTTCTGGATCGTAACCGGCGCGGCCACCAGACTGTGCAGGCCGATGTACTGTTCCCAGCCTTCCATGCGCCGCACCGCGCTCCGGCCTTCCTCAATGCCCTTCATAAGCGCGGGCAGGCCGTTGCCGAACGGGGAAACGACGCCAATCCCAGTTATGACGACCCGCTTTAATGTCATACTGTCTTGCTCAATAACCTGCCGTATTGCTCTTTCCCCACCACCGCGCGACCAACGATCAGGGACGACATCATCCCGCCTATGATCCCCGGCAACAGAGAGCTCTGGCCCGCGGCAAACAGATTGTGCAACGGAAGCTTCCCGATGAGATTGAACTGTCCCATCTTCTGTTTCACGCCATAGGCGCTCCCGTCAGGGCTGTTCAGATATTCCTTGAACGTGAGCATTGAACCCGCATCCACGAGCTCGAGCGTCTCCCGATACGCGGGAAAAACGCTGAAAATATGTTCCATGATCGTTTGAATCCGCGCCTTCTTGTAATCGAGATACTCCTGGGGCCTCTGTCCTCTCCGGGAGCCGCTCCAAGCCGAGACCTGTTCCACGAACGAAGGCTCGAGGATGCAGATCCCCTTCCCCGCACTGCCCTCCGCAACGTCCGGGCACTTGATGATGACTAAGGCCGGCATTCCTTTGTATGCGGGATCCAACAGGTTATTGACGTCCGCATCCGGGAAGAGCGACACAATTGACGCATCAGGATTGGGATCCCTGGTCCCCGGCTTGTGCGTGGCAAAAACCGAAAAGAACCCAGCCGATGATTCGAACGATGATACGCGGCTTGCAAAGGCCTTGTTGAAATGTTTCTCCGGCAGTATCTTCAATATCTCTTTTGGGTGGATCGTGAACACACAGGAGTCGGCCAATGCCTC